>CAMNGU010000005.1 GCA_946538525.1 uncultured Lachnospiraceae bacterium | reverse complement strand
ATAGTTCCACATCTAAATGGATCTTCCTTCTCGATATCAATGCCGCTGTCCTTAATTGCTTCTCTTGCAGCGATCATACCAAACTGTGTATATCTATCCATCTTTCTAGCTTCCTTCTTATCAAGGAAGTTTGCTGGATCATAATCCTTAACTTCACCGGAAACCTTTACCTTAAAATCTGTTGTATCAATCTGCTTTGTAAAGTCGATACCACAAACACCCTTCTTAACATTCTCCCAAGCTTCCTCAAGATTATGTCCAACCGGGTTAATAGTTCCAATTCCTGTTATTACTACGCGTCTCATTTTTTCCTCCTATAAATAATAAAGATTTCTTCGAAATCGTGGTCTTTAACAGCTCATATCCGCCCTCGAGCATAGCTCTTCGTGGATTCGCTTAAAAACAGTCCACCGGACTGTTTTTTTAACAGCTCATCCCTCCAGCGCATTCGATAACTTGGCCTGTTACATAGGCAGCTTCGTCGGATGCAAGGAATGCTACTACCTTTGCTACATCTTCTGGCTGGCCTGGTCTGCCAAGGGCGATATTCTTAACCATCTCTGCTTTCAGTTCATCTGAAAGTACCTTTGTCATATCTGTCTCAATAAATCCTGGTGCTACAGCATTTACTGTGATTCCACGGCTTCCAAGTTCCTTTGCAAGTGACTTTGTCATACCGATAACACCAGCCTTACTTGCAGAATAATTAACCTGTCCTGCATTTCCATAGATACCTACTACAGAGCTTATATTTACGATACGGCCGTAACGAGCCTTCATCATAGGACGAGTTGCAGCCTTCATCATGTTGTATGTACCCTTAAGGTTTGTTGCTATAACAAGATCAAACTCTTCTTCCTTCATTCTCATGATGAGATTATCTCTTGTAACACCTGCATTATTTACGAGGATATCAACAGCCCCAAACTGCTCTATTGCCTGCTTGAAGAGATTTTCACAATCTTCTGGAACTGTTACATTTGCTGCAAATGCTGCAGCCTTAACGCCCTGCTCTTCAATAAGCTTTACAGTTTCTTCAGCAGCTTCATTTATAACGATATCGCAAATAACTACATTTGCTCCTTCAGAAGCAAGCTTAATACTTATGGCTCTTCCGATACCACGAGCACCACCAGTTACAATGGCTGTCTTTCCTTCTAATGTCTTACTCATGTTTTTTTCTCCTTAATAATTTTAAAACAATATTTTTTAAACAATAATTTTTAAAACAATAATTTTTAAACAATATTTTTAATAGCAAAACTTTAAATACTATTTAAACTTTCATCATGTTACAAACTATGAACTAACTGGTTTTTCTTGTTATATCAAAGATTACAACCTGTCCGCTTTCCTTGTTATATAAGAACCCAGTTCTAAATGTCTTGTCCGAATTGTCATTTCTTGTATAACGATATACCGTAAAACCTCTAGGAGAAGTGATAAACTGCTGGACTGAAGTAAGTTCTTCTTTATCTAAGAAACCAACTTTTATCTCTTCATTTTTAATATTTTTAACCAGATCATTACTTGTGGACATCTGACTGTCAGCATACTTTTGAAGAGATTTAAGGTCCTCTTTATTCACTTCAAAACTAATAACATACTCAAAACAATTTGTATCTTCATCAACATATTTGTAATATTTATAATTTTTTGCGCTTTCCGGTTCTGTCTCTGGAAGGATTCCCATCATAACATCTTCCCGAAACTCACTATAGGATGAATAATCTGTCCTGGTTTCTTCAGTTTCCGGATCGTAACCCATCTTTTTAAGTATCAATACTGCTGCAAGAATAATAAGAAGTACTACTCCGATTATTCCGATCATCGCCCATTTTCCAGTTGGCTTAAACCCCATATAATACACCTCCCAGTTTTTCTAAAAACTAGGCTTATTTCTAACCATTAAATGTTGCCATAAATTTTTCAAGATCTTCAACATTTTCAATTCCATATACTGGAATATCAGAAACCGTCTTTTGAACAAACTTTGAAAGTGTTTTTCCAGGTCCAATTTCTATAAATGCATCTATACCCATATCAGCCATAGCCTTGATAGTATCATCAAAATAAACTGACTTCTGAACCTGCTGTTCAAGAAGACCAGGAATTGTCTCAGCATCTTCCTTCTGTCTTCCAATACAGTTGAAAAATACAGGTACCTGCATTTCTCCAAAGTTCTCACTCTTAAACCTCTCTGCAAGAGCATCTCCTGCCGGCTTCATAAGTGATGTATGAAAAGGACCGCTAACTTTAACAGGAAGACATCTCTTTGCTCCCATTTCCTTAAGTACTTCTGCTGCCATATCTACAGCTTCAGCATCTCCAGAAACTGTAATCTGTCCTGGACAATTGAAGTTTGCAGGTTCAGCTACAAGCACCTTTCCTTCAGCGTCAACCTTTCCAGCAGCCTCAAGTTCTGCACGAACTTTATCGCAACCAGCAAATACTGTATCTTTATCAAGTCCAAGCACCGCAATCATCTTGCAATCTCTTCCTTGAACAGCTGTCTGCATTGCATTTCCTCTAAACTGTACAAGAGGAACAACCTGCTGTTCTGAAAATACTCCAGCAGCATAAAGCGCTGAATATTCTCCAAGTGATAATCCTGCTACACAAGCTGGTTCAACTCCAAGATTCTTTAATACCTTTGTTAAACCAACTGCAAATGCAACCATACAAGGCTGTGTATATTTAGTTTCATTTAGTGTTTCTTCTGGTCCTTCAAAGCATACCTTCTTAAGATCAAAATCCACACCTGTCACATTATCAAATGTCTCTTTAAATTCAGGATACTTCTCATAAAGATCAAGTCCCATTCCAACCTTTTGAGCTCCCTGACCTGCATACAAAAATCCTATTTTCATAATCTATTTCCTCCATGTTATAAACATGTTATGAGCCAAGCGGCTTTAACTCTCTTACCAAATTTATATATCTTAAATATTTTATCTTATTATTCTTATTTAAGTTTTATTAACTCATCATTAGTTATGCTGTAATATTCTTCCGATGTATATATACCAATAACATTCATATCCAGTATTGAAACATCTTCCGAAACAGGCCTTAAATACTCATCATTATAGCCAGCTTTAAAACCTTCAAAAAAATCCGCATTCAGTCGCTTTAGCAACTCATCTCTATCTCCTTTAAAGGAATGAGTAGCATCCGAATAGTTGGAAGTAAAAATCTGATACACTTCATATGTTTCAAAATCATCAATTTCTCCAACTTTTCTAAATTCACGGTAGAAATCACCATCAGCCAGATAATTCATATAGGTATTCAACTTGTAATAATCATTCTGTGGAAACTTTGACTCGTATATCTGTCCAAATGTATCTACTGCAAAAGTGTTATGCTTCGGATTATCTGAATCATCAACAACATAAAAAAGCAATTCAGGAACATTCTGTTTTCCCGCAATGCAATTCCATAATTTTCCTGCATCTTTATCAAGACTTTTAACTGGATTTTTAATTCCAGCTACAACAACTGTATCTGTCATATATACATATAGTTCAGAATCCTTATTAGCAAAAAAAAGATGTTCTTTTAGATTAGAAAGAGTAATTGCCTCTCCATCTCGACCTAAGACATAATCATCAGCCCCATTAAAAAGTTCTCTCTCAAACTCGATTTCTAACTTATATGCAAAAGAATCCATTTCCTTGGTATCAGATGTCAGTTCAGACCAAGTTAAGATATCTACACCTTCCTGGAGTTTTTGAAATCCTATCTCATAGCTCTCAGCCTGTTTACTTGACTTTATTCCATATGAATCATCCTGATAATATTCATATGTAGCTTTACATGCCTCTCCTAATGCCCTAACTATTTCATCATCATGCTGACGTCGACTATTATATATAATTTGACACATAACAGAATTGACTATACTTACCCCATAAACAACGATAAGTGTTCCAACTATAAGATATATTTTCTTTTTTGAAGTAAGTCTAATTTTTCGAGGATCCGATTGAGAAATCGATTGAGAATCCGGTCCAGGATTCAAAGAATCAGCAACCTCATCTATATCTCTATATTTTTCGTCATTTGTTTGCCTATAAAAGATAAACGCCAACAGCAGAAAAAGCAGGCTTACAGGAAAGGATGAAGCTAGTACACTATCAATAGGATTCTTCCAGACTAAAGTCATATAATTCACAAAGTGAAAAATATTCACCAATACCATAAGAACAATTGGTAAAATTATAAATAAGCAGTTTTTTTTATTCAGTCTGTTCATATTTCCAACTAAACTAATTTACTGAGAATTTTTTCAGGATTTATTTTCCCAGAATTTTCATACCTTCTGTATAAATCTCATCAAGAATAGCAGCTACAGGACGAACCTCTTTAAGCTGTCCACAAACCTGTCCTGCCATAACAGAACCAGTCTTCATATCACCATCTGTAACCGCGCGGCGAAGTCCTCCAAGAGTTATCTGTTCAAGTTCCTCTCGAGATGCAGCTTCTGACTCCAGCTTCAGATACTCACGAGCCATCTGATTCTTAATAATTCTTACTGGTGCATTTAATGAACGACCAGTTACTGTTGTGCTGTTATCCTTTGATTTAATAAGTTCCTGCTTATAATTATCATGTACAGGACACTCCTCACTAACAAGAAGACATGTTCCAATCTGAACACCCTGTGCACCAAGACACATAGCAGCAGCAAACTGTCTTCCGTCAGCGATACCACCTGCAGCAATTACAGGAATATCAACACAGTCAACTATCTGTGGAACCAGTGCCATAGTTGTCATATCACCTACATGTCCACCACTTTCGCCACCTTCGGCTATAACAGCGTCAGCACCCTGCTTCTCTACACGACGAGCAAGTGCACTACTTGCAATAACAGGGATAACTATCGCTCCCATTTCTTTCCATTTTTCCATATATTTTCCTGGAGTTCCTGCTCCAGTAGTAATAATCTTAATCTTCTCTTTTACAAGAAGATCTGCGATATTATCTACATCAGGATTGAGAAGCATAAGATTCACACCAAATGGCTTATCTGTTGCCTGTCTGGCATCATATATCTCTTTCTCGATGCGAGCTGCATCATATCCACCTGAACCGATAAGACCAAGTCCACCAGCATTAGATACAGCAGCTGCAAATTTACCAAGGGCGATATTTGCCATACCACCTTGAATGATAGGATATTTAGTACCTAATAATTCGTTAATCATTGTTAGTCCCTCTATTTTCAAAAGATCCTTCGCCATAGCGCAGGATGACAGTGTTTAAACTGTTACTCTATCTATTACACAGAACTAAGACAGAACTACTCTGTCTATATTTCTAAATTTCTCATATCTGTCTTTTGCGATATCTGATCCACTCTTGCCTTTAAACTTCCTAAGTTCCTTAACCAGAACCTCATCTATATCACGATATACAACACTTGGATTATGATGAGCACCACAAAGTGGTTCTTGAATAATTCCATCTATAACTTTGAAATTATAAAGATCATGAGCTGTGAGTTTCATCAGTTTGCAGGCCTCATCAGCCTTACTTGCATCCTTCCAAAGGATTGATGCAAATCCCTCTGGTGAAAGAACTGAATATACTGCATTTTCCAGCATGTATACTGAGTTGGCCACACCGATTGCAAGAGCTCCACCACTGCTTCCCTCACCAGTAACAATTGCGATAACTGGTACCTTGAGAGCACTCATTTCAGCCAGGTTTCTTGATATAGCCTGACTCTGTCCATGAGCCTCAGCATCAAGACCCGGATATGCTCCAGGAGTATCTATAAATGTGATGATTGGTCTTCCAAACTTCTCTGCCTGCTTCATCATACGAAGAGCTTTTCGGTATCCTTCTGGTTCTGGCATTCCAAAATTAAACTCCAGATTTTCCTGAAGATCACGACCCTTACGATGTCCAAGTACCGTTACAGGAACACCATGAAATGTGGCAATTCCACCGTAAATACTCTTATCTTCTTTATTTAAAACATCACCTCTCTGAATAAAGAAATCATCAAAGAGCGCATTAATATAGTCATCCACCTTTGGTCGCTTTGGATGTCTTGCAAGGAACACTCTGTCATGTGGAGTAAGTTCTTCTGCCTGAACTGCAATCCTGTCATACTCGGCATGAAGATCACTAAGAAGTTCCATATGCTCCATGCTGTCACTGAGTGCATTTATCTGCTCCTCAAGCGCCATAAGCTTATTATCTATATCTCTAATATCATTTATCTTAGCCATGACTTCCTCCTCTTAGTATGGAGTCTAAGGATCTGTGCCAGCTTATCTCTCATCTCCAGACGAGATACTATGCCATCTACAAATCCATGTTCCTCCAGATATTCAGCTCTCTGAAATCCCTTAGGAAGCTTCTGACCTATTGTCTGCTCTATAACTCTTGGTCCGGCAAAACCGATGAGTGCACCAGGTTCTGCTATAGTAATATCAGCAAGTGTAGCAAAACTTGCACTTACACCACCTGTTGTAGGATGTGTAAGAACTGAGATATACAGTCCACCATTATCGCTGAATCTCTGAACCGCAGCTGATGTTTTCGCCATCTGCATAAGTGAAAGGATTCCCTCCTGCATTCTGGCACCACCACTAGCTGTAAATATAATAACTGGAAGTTCCAGTTTTTCTGCAACTTCAAATGTTTTCGTAATCATTTCACCGACTGCAACGCCCATACTTCCCATAAGGAACTCAGGTGCCATAACTGCTACAGCCGCTTTATAACCTTCTATCTCGCATACTCCAGAAAGAACTCCCTCATCAAGACCAGTCTTATTCTTGAGCCCCTGAATCTTATCCTCATAATCCGGATAATCAATTGGGTTCTTAAATGGAATATCAAACTTAATCTTTCTAAATGTTCCAGGATCTGCCAGCCCTGCCATTCTTCTTCTAGCAGAAATCTTTGCATGTTTTCCACAATTTGGACAAACATAAAGATTCTCCTTTATCTTGCTCAGAGGTATGGTAACATTACAATCGGAGCAGGTATATGCCTGCTCCGACTCCTTATCATCATATACTTCCTCGTTTACAGATTCGACTAATTCAACATTACCCTTCTCAATAATATTGTCCATGATATTTTTCACAACATTATCATGAGCAGCTCTGTTTGTAGTCTTGCTAGCAGCTTTGTTAGTTTCTCTCTTGGTAGCCTTCTCAGCGTCAACCCCCTGACTATGCTTACCAAAAAGTTTCATAATGTTTAGCCTCCAAACGAGTAATTGTCAAAATCTTTTATTGCTAGTTTCTGTTACTAGTTTCTTTTATTAGTTTCTTTTACTAGCTTCTGTTACTAATACTTTTTCTAAAATTGTTTTCTAGATAATTTAAATAATTATTTTTGTTACTTAAACTTACTGATGTGACTCTACATAATCAACAAGATCCTGAACTGTCTTGATGTTTGGAAGATCCTCATCAGCTATTGCAACTCCAATAGCATCCTC
Organism: uncultured Lachnospiraceae bacterium; assembly: GCA_946538525.1. GTDB lineage: Bacteria > Bacillota > Clostridia > Lachnospirales > Lachnospiraceae > Eubacterium_Q. The sequence goes on along the minus strand of CAMNGU010000005.1, from coordinate 44,672 downwards.
AATAGCCATTCCAAGTTCTACAGCATCAAGTGAATCAGCACCAAGATCATCTGTAAGTGAAGCTTCAAGAGTGATCTTATCCTCATCTACGCTAAGTGTCTCTGCGATAACTGCCTTAATTTCTTCAAACATTTCTTAATTCTCCTTTGTAAAAAGTTATTTGTTTTTTAGGTTTTCTTCTGTCTCTAAATAAAATTAAAATATTTTATTTAAAATTTTTTAACCTTTTTTATTATAGAACATATATAGTGATTGTCAATATAAAAATTAAAAAAATCACTTCGCAGACTTAATGTCCTACGAAGTGATTTATAAACTTATAACTATATCCTAAACTCTACTGCCAATCCTTGTTCTTAATCTCTGCTCTTTTTATCTTTCCACTGGATGTCTTTGGAAGCGTCTCAACGAAATCTATATACTTAGGTCTCTTGTAAGAAGCAAGATTAGTCTTAAGATACTTCATGGTATCCTTCTTCAGCTTATCTGTAGGTGAATAACCTTTTGTAAGAACGATAGAAGCCTTTATCGCCTGTCCTCTCACCTTATCAGGAACACTTGTTACAGCACACTCAAGAACATATGGCAGCTTCATGATCTCATTTTCTATTTCAAATGGACCAACTCTATATCCGGCTGACTTGATAATATCATCTACTCTACCTACATACCAAAGGTATCCCTCATCATCCATATAAGCTGTATCACCAGTATGATAATAACCGCCATGCATTACTGCTGCAGTTTTCTCTTCATCCATGTAGTAACCTAAGAACAGACCACAAGGATTACCGTTCCTTATATCCAGACAAACCTCTCCGGTTTCTCCCCTTCCTGCCTCAACATCTCCTGCATGAAGGAGTTTCACATTGTACATTGGACTAGGCTTACCCATGGAACCTGGCTTAGGAGTTGCTCCCTTCAGATTTGCTATAGTAAGAGTTGTTTCCGTCTGACCAAAGCCCTCCATGATCTTAAGTCCAGTTGCCTTATAAAACTTATCAAACACTTCAGGATTCAGCGCTTCACCTGCAGTAGATACATTTTTCAAACTTGATAGATCAAACTTACTCATATCAACATGCACCAGCATTCTAAATACAGTAGGTGGCGCACAGAAAGATGTCATATGATATTTTTCCATCATAGACAGGATTTCTTTTGCGAAGAATTCCTCATAGTCATATGTAAATATTGGTGCTTCACATAACCACTGGCCATATATCTTGCCCCAGAGCGCCTTTCCCCAGCCAGTATCACTAATTGTAAAATGAAGTCCGTCCTTATCTACCTGATGCCAATATTTTGCTGTTATATAATGTCCCAGCGGGTACTTGTGTGAATGTGTTGCCATCTTTGGATAAGAAGTTGTACCTGAAGTAAAGAACATCAGAGCAGGATCATTTCCACAGGCCACATCTGCCGGTCTCTTTAGCTGGGATGAGAAAAATCTTACATCACGATTATAATTGGTCCAGCCATCTTTACTTCCACCAACAATAATCTTTGCCTTAAGCCCCAGATAGCTCTTTGCAGCCTTATCTACTTCATCAGCCACATCACCATCAGCAGTACAAACAACCGCATTTATACTTCCAGCTTTAAGTCTATACTCAAAATCTTTCTTAGTAAGAAGATATGAACAAGGAACCGCGATAGCCCCTATCTTATGAAGAGCGACCAATGTGAACCAGAACTGGTAATGTCTCTTCAGAATAAGAAGGACTCTATCACCTTTCTTAACTCCAAGATACTGAAGATAATTTGCAGTCTTATTGGAATATGTCATCATATCCTTGAAAGTGATTCTTCTCTCCTTGCCATCCTTGGAAATGTGTAACATAGCTGTTTTATCAGGATCCTTTTCAGCCATTACATCAACTACATCAAAACCAAAATTAAAGGATTCAGCATCATGAATATCTATAGCTTGAAGAACGCCCTTTTCATCCTCACATACAGAAATAAATTTTCCAGCGATTCCCTCAGCTGGAACCATGTTATATTCTTTTTTTGTATTAGTATTATTTTCCATTAACTTCCTCATTTTGCACGATTCTGCTATAGCCCTTAAGAGCTCCAGCAAAATCTCAGTAAAATACTAACTAATAACTATTTATTTACAAAAAATATCCAACATGTAGTTTTGAAAACTACATGTTGGATGTATTATAATATTCAATATTATATAAATCAAGTTAAATTATTATTAAGTTTTTTAGAAAACTATCTGGATTTTATCAAATTTCAAGATTTAAATTTTAAGATTTAAATCTTATTCTTAATTTAGATATCCAGTTCCAATTCAATCGGACAATGATCAGAGCCCATAATATCAGAATGTATCTTCGCATCTACAATCTTATCTTTTATATCATCAGATACCACAAAATAATCTATACGCCACCCTGCATTCCTTGCCCTGGAATTAAAGCGGTATGACCACCAGGAATAAGCTCCCTCCAGGTCAGGATATTTATATCTAAATGTATCCACAAATCCCGCTTCCAGAAGTGTACTGAACTTCTCTCTCTCATCATCTGTAAATCCCGGATTTTGATGATTTGACGCCGGGTTCTTAAGATCGATTTCTTTATGAGCAACATTTAGATCTCCGCATACTATAACCGGCTTTTCTTTTTTTAGCCCCAGGAGATATTCTCTAAAGCAGTCCTCCCAGTCCATACGATAATCAAGTCTTTTTAGCTCATTTTGAGAATTTGGAACATATACGGTAATAAAGTAATAGTCACCCATGTCAAGAGTTATAACTCTCCCCTCCTGATCATGTCTTTCTATTCCCATTCCATTTATCACATTTACAGGTTCCTTCTTTGTGAACACTGCAGTTCCGGAATAGCCCTTTCTTACAGCATAATTCCAATATTGATGATATCCCGGTGTTTCAAGAATAAGCTGATCCTTCTGCATTTTACTTTCCTGAATTGCAAGTATATCTGCATCCAGGCTGTCGAAGGATTCCTTAAATCCTTTAGTCACACATGCTCTTATTCCATTTACATTCCATGATACAAATCTCATTTTCTATTTATTTTCCTTAAATACTTCTTTAATTACTTCTTAGCCTATATCTATATTTTTTTGATTATATTTTTAATATAGAGAATCTTCTTCATCAAATCCATTTCTAAAGTTCCTTGAATTTCTGATTCTGTCTCTATTAAAATCTCTATTATAATCTCTACTTAAATCTCTATCTCTGCTTATATTTCTATCTCTATTTGTTGTTCTTTCACTATTTCTATTTCTTGCTGCACTTGCCTTCTTAACCGGCATACTGGAAATATGAACGCTTCCCACACTCATCATCAATAGAAATCCCAAAGGGATAAAACCTGAAGCTGCATCCACAAGATAAAACTGTTTCGTCAGCTTAAGCACCTCACCAATCCCTAAAAATACCAAAGGATTAAAAAGGATGCATATCTTTGAAACTTTAAATCCTCCTGTCAGCACAAAATACATATACGCCAGTGAAGATGCTCCAACTGATATTGCCAGAAAAGCAAAAAGCGGAATGGCAATATAGTTAAATGAACCCTCAACAGTAGATATTATATCCGCTCCCATAAGACTTGTCTCATATAGATGCTTATACACAAGAGCCATAAAAATATAGCCAGTCTGGATAAATAAAAATGAAACCAAAAATGCTACGCATCCTATCTCAAAAAGTATTCCCATAAATCCATCATACGGATGCCTTTTTCTATGAACCATCCTGACTGATTTTATATAGTCTTTTATTCCAATATAACTAATAGCAACTCCAATTGATTCAAGAATAAGAGAGATTTCAAACTGTAAATAGCCCATTTTGCTCCAGTTACTCTGGATATAGCCATTTCTCACATTTCCCTTACCATACTTTCCGGCAATCCAGCATCCAAGAGCGCAGAGCCCCATGCCAAACATACCGATAAGTAGATTTTTAATCATCTTGTTCCTGTTCTTCATCTTTTATCTTTATCTCTTTACTCTATATTTAGTAATGCTATGATAATAATCTAATAAGCCTTTTATTCGGCTTTTATTTAGCCTCTTGCTCAGCTTTTTGATTAGCTTTTTGATCAGATTCTTTTAATAGTGTGTACCTCCATCTGATCACACCCGCACCGATTATTATAACATAACCTATGATACTAAGTATATCCGGAATTTCAGAAAAAATAAAGATGCCCCAAATCGCAGCAAATACAACCTGTACATAATCATAAACAGAAATTTCCTTAGCCGGAGCATAAGTATAAGCTGCAGTTATATTCATCTGTCCACCCATGGCACCGAATCCAGCCAAAATCATAAATATCCACTGCTTCAGACTCATAGGATGATAATCAAATATAAGAAACGGCAACGAAACTAGAGTTGAAAATAAGGAGAAACACATAACAACTATAGTGCCCCTCTCTCCCTTACTGGTTACACTCCTGAGAAATGCATATGCTGTTCCAGCGCAAAAACCACTGAATAGTCCCACCAATGCCGGAAGGCTTGCAAGTCCCAGTCCCGGTTTTACAATGAATACCACACCAATAAACGCCAGAATAACTGTGAACCATTCAAAGGCATTTGGTTTCTCCTTCAAAATAAATATAGACATGATCATAGCAAAGAAAGGAGACATCTTATTCAGCATATTTGAATCTGCCAGCCCAAGTCTATCTATGGCCCAAAAGTTGGCTATTACACCTGCCGTACCAAAAAGGCAACGGCACAAAATCCCCACATAGCTCTGCCTCTTTATCTTAAACTTCTCCTCACTTTTCAGCAGGATAGATACAGCCAGAATAAGAGCAACTGCATTTCTAAAGAAAACCTTCTGCATAGTTGGAAGATCTCCCGCCAGTTTTAGAAACAGCGTCATAAGTGAAAATGAAAAAGCCGCCAAAATTATATGAAGTATACCTCTCAATTTTTTATTCTGCGGACCATTTATCTTTTTCTCTATGCTTTTTTCTATACTATTTTCATTCAAATAAACTCACCTTCTTAATATAGAAAACCGGAGCAGCATGCTTTCATGTGCCCCGGCATAACATTTGTTTTTATTATTTTTTGATAATCTTAGACCAATCTCTAGATTATCCCTCTAATAATACAGAGGTGTAAGAAGACCTACAGCTTCTTCAAGGGAAACATTCTCATCCATAGTAAATGTTATAACTATGATAATCTCTCCCTCTTTGATTGCAAACTGCGTCCTGCGCCCCACATTGGTCTGTTCAGCAGGAATATCTAAAACCTCGTATTTCTTCCCCAAAAAAGTAACATGCCTTACTTTCAAGTCCTCATATTTTCCAGCCGCCATTTCCAGATATTCTCTCGCAGAATAATCCGGCATGTTATAGTTCTCTGGATTAACATATGAGACTATGATAGTCGAACCCGATTCCACATGTGTAGCAATTGCTGCATATGTGGTTTCCTCATCATATGGACTCTTATATCCATACCACAAGTTATTTATATAATCCTTGGTTGTTCCTGTAGCATTTGCAACTTCTTCAGCATCAAAGAAACGCCAATCATCTCCATCAACTGTTATCTTAAACTCTGCTAACCCATTATAATAAACATTTTTATCATAAACTCCCATAGGAAGTGCATCTGTAAGGGATGCAGGGAGAACTGACACTATAGCATCAAGCTCTGACGCGTCAGTAACAGTTGCATCGGTATAGCTGGCGATCATAAGAGCATCCGAAATACTGGCCATATCATCCTCAGCATCCAGCACAGTTGCTTTCTCTGAAGAACCGTCATTAAATGAAGGTGATGAATATGCCTCTTCTTCTTCGCCACAACCCGCCAAAGAACCAAGAACAAGTATCGCTATTAAAATAGACGATATTTTTTTAAGCATCCTTCTTCTTTCCTAACTTTGTTTTACTCTCTTTTCTAGTTTCTGTATCTTCCTCTTCGTCTTTACCTGAATCAGGACTTTCAACCTCTGCGATAGCCTTCTTATGCATTGGGATACGGCAGTTCTTGTTGTTACCAAACTCAACAATAACTGTATCATCATCGATTCCGATTACAGTTCCATAGAAACCACTTGTTGTCATGATAGTATCACCAGGCTTAATAGAATTCATAAGTTCTTCCTGCTGAGCTCTCTGCTTCTTTGAAGGTCTAATGAACAGGAAATAAACGATAAGTACAAGGAATACAATGTAACCAATCATAAATACTGTTCCGTTAGAGCCTCCAAGTACAGATCCGCCTTCAAGCATCATCATATTAATCATAATTTTTCTCCTCTAATAACTTCTTTTAGATTTTATTTAGAATTCTTTTATAGATTCTATTTCAGAATCTTTTTTAGAATCTTTTTAAATCCTATTTTAATACCTAGATATAATATATTAATTGATAAAATAATGCAATTAGTTATTCTTAATTTCTTTTAAACTTCGCCTCTGACGCATTCCAGCTTATGCTTCTTATATTCTTTCCATGTATGGGTCTCAATTGCATTTCTGATTTCTTCCATCATGTTGTTATAGAAGTAAAGGTTATGAATTACGCAGAATCTAAGCCCCAGCATCTCATCTCTCTTTAAGAGATGTCTTATATACGCTCTGCTATATCTCTTACATACAGGACAGTCACAAGTCTTATCAATCGGATTCTCATCCAATTCATACTGCTGATTCTTCAGATTAAGTTTTCCGCTATTGGTATATACCTGACCATGACGACCATTTCTAGAAGGATATACGCAGTCGAAGAAATCCACACCTCTGTCAACTGCTTCTAGTATATTCTCCGGTGTTCCAACTCCCATCAGATATGTTGGTTTCTCCAATGGCAGATAAGGAACAGTCACATCCAGAATATGGTACATTTCCTCATGGCTCTCACCTACTGCAAGTCCACCAATTGAATACCCCGGAAGATTCAGTTCTGAAATCCGCTTGGCATTTTCAATACGGATATCATCAATAACTCCACCCTGATTGATACCAAAAAGCATCTGTTCTTTATTGATAGTGGAATCCATTGCATTCAGCTCGTCCATACGCTTCTTACATCTAAGAAGCCATCTCTCTGTTCTGGCAACTGACTTCCGGATATACTCTCTCTCAGCCTTTGCAGGTGGACATTCATCAAATGCCATAGCAATGGTAGATGCCAAAGCCGACTGGATATTCATGCTTTCCTCAGGTCCCATAAATATCTTTCTACCATCGATATGAGAGCTAAATGTTACGCCTTCCTCTTTGATATTCCTAAGCTTAGCAAGTGAAAAGACTTGAAATCCTCCTGAATCAGTAAGAATAGGGCGGTCCCAAGTTGTAAACTTGTGGAGTCCGCCCATCTTATACACTATCTCTTCCCCGGGGCGTACATGCATATGATATGTATTACACAGCATCACCTCGGTTTTTATATTTTCAAGGTCGCTGGCAGAAAGAGCACCTTTAATAGCTGCTGCTGTTGCAACATTCATAAACATAGGAGTTCTGATAACACCATGAGGTGTCTCAAAATCCGCTCTCTTTGCCAGACCATCTCTTGTAATTAATTTATACATTTATCTTCCATCTTTCATTCTATTTTGATGATATATTTCAGACTGAAGAAAATGTATCTTTCGAATTATTTATACTTAGTTCGACTCTTTAAATCGTAATGCTTATAGTCTTTTCTTCATATTCTCCGAAGTCATTTGATCTATAAACCACCATTTCAACAGTCTCACCTTCCGAACAGCTTTTAACCATTTTCTCCAAGCTGTCATTAGTATAAACTTCATTACCATCAAATTCAACAATTATATCGCCTACATGAAGTTCTGAATCTGCGGCCATTGAACCATCTTTGATATCCTTAACATAGATTCCCATAGGGAAACCATATATCATCGCATAGTCTCTACCTATATCAACTCCATCTATTCCCAAATCCTTTGTAGCTGCCTGCTGACCAGAAGCAATATCATTTATAATGCTCATAGCCTCGTTGATTGGAATAGAGAATCCCATTCCTTCAACTGTACTATCTACATATTTAACTGAATTGACACCGATAACCTCGCCCTTTGAATTAATAAGAGCGCCACCACTATTTCCAGGATTTATAGCTGCATCTGTCTGAATATACTGTCCATCACTTCCTGAAATGGATCTGTTAAGTGCACTGATATAACCAACTGTTACTGACTGTCCATAACCAAGTGCATTTCCTATTGCTATAGCCGGCTCACCAACCTTAAGTGATGAAGAGTCGCCGATACTTGCTATGGTTATAGCATCCTTTGTTGTATCCTTCATATCCTTAAGAGGAACAAGAACAAGTGCAATATCTGCATTCTCGTCATAGCCCTTAACAGTTGCGTCAACAACTTCGCCGTCATTGAAACCGACTTTTATATCATCAGCCTCCTCAATAACATGGTAGTTAGTTGCTACATATAGATAATCCTCATTCTGTCCAACGATTATTCCTGAACCAGCGCCTGATGTTGGCTGTTCATAAACCTGGAAATAAGACTGATATGTTGTTGTACCAGTTGTTGTTATTGAAACGATTGAAGGCTGTGTCTTTGCAACTATATCTGACACATCATAATCAAGAGTTACTGTGGATGATGACTGTGCTATCTGCTGAACATTTATATCATCATCTGATTTATCAGCTGCATCTTCTGTTGAAGCAGTGTCTACAGAATCATTTGAAGCTTGATTTTCTTTCTGGCTATCATTTTTAGCCTTTTCTTCCTCTCTATCTCTAAAGCTCTGCTCTTCTGCCTGCTCTTCCTCCAGAGCTTCCAGCTTCGCTTCATCTTTTCCTGCAAGTCTATCAACTCCCATATTTATACCTGCAAATGTACCACCTGATACAAGTCCGAATACAAGAGCGATTGCTGCAGTCTGACCTAACTTTCTGCCAAAGGATTTATTTATCTTATGATTTCCATTATTATTGTTACCATTTCCGTTTCCTACCTTTGCCTTTTTCTCAGGAACTGCAGCTCCAGTGCTGAACGACATATTTCTATAATCAGGTCTTGTGGGTGCACCTGCTCCTTGGACAGCACCTGAAGTCTGCGTAGTTCCTGTATTATGTGCTGAACCTGCATTTTGCTGAGTGTCGGCTCTGTGTGTTTCACTTAATTGCTGAGAGGTTTCAGCATAATAATCTTTGTAGGTCAAATTGCTTGATCTATAATTACCATTTCCAGAACCCATTGGATTCTGATTATTAGGTATATTATTGGTAGTATTATTAGTCATATTGCTATTAGGAATATTATTAGTTATATTATTAGTTCCATTATTTACGCCATTTCCATATTCCATAGAAACACTTCCCTTCATATATTTTTGAAACTATGGTTATTATAATTCCAAGGGAGCAAAATTTCTCACGGGGAAATGTAACAAATATGTCAAAAAAGAGTCAACACGAGAATGAATTATATGATATACTCAGCAAAGTATATTTATGATATACTTCTACCGAAAAAAACGAAAAAATTTAGGAGTAATCACATGTTTAGAGTTTGGGGAAAACTGATAAAAGAAAACCGAATGGTTAAGGATATTACTGTGGAGCTTCCAGGACAGGAACTCTCTCGCACAAAGAAAGTATATAAAGCCTTGGAAATGGTATGTGATGAATTTGATCTTGCGGTTCCAGTGTGGCTGGATTCAAACAAGAAAGAATTTATAGAACATGCCAGAACATATTTTCGCGATGTGAATTTTATGGAAAGTATTGAATTTGATTATCTAGACTTTCATGTTATAGAAGAAGATCATATCTGGGAATAACGGCTGTGTAAGTTATATTATCTCTTTATATCTTCTTTTTATAGTGTCTTTTAAATCATTTTCGTCTCTAAATACTTTACTTCTGACCTTCCGGCGGTTTTTTCCGATATCTGCTGAATCATTTCTTCAGCTCTCACCTCCGGAACAATAACATTTATGACTACTTTATCAGAGTATCCGACTTCGTAGCTGGTACCCTCTGTATTATCTATAAGATATTTTACCTTATCAAAATCCGAATACTCCAAAGTTATATCATAAATATTTGAAAGACATATTGTCTTTTTTTCAGCGGCTGCCACTGCTTCCTGAGCCGACTGTGTATAGGCTCTCACCAGTCCACCAGTCCCCAGGAGAACACCTCCGAAATATCTTACAACCACTATGAGAATATTGCTGATACCAGAATTAGTTATAACTTCAAGGATTGGTTTTCCAGCTGTTCCACCCGGTTCACCATCATCAGAAAATTTAAGGCTTGGATTAGTTTCTCCAATGCTATAGGCATAGCATACATGTCGGGCAGAATAATGCTCTTTTCTGATAGAAGCCACAATCTCTCTTGCTTCTTCTTCAGATTCCACATTTACTGCCGTTCCAAGAAAACGAGATTTCTTGATTATAACTTCCGACTCCCCTGTTTCTGTTATCCTTATTCCTTCTTGCATTCGCTCACTCAAATCTAATATTATTTCTGATATTTATTTCTAATATTTATTTTAGAAGCTTCTTCAGCTCATCCATAAATGTATTTACATCCTTAAATTCTCTATATACAGAGGCAAATCTAACATAAGCAACTCCATCCAGATCCTTAATCTTATCCATAACGATCTCACCGATAGTATTGCTATCAACCTCTTTAGATTCAAGATTATAGATTTCTGATTCAATCTCATTTACGCAGGCTTCAATTCTTTCCATAGAAACTGGACGCTTATGACAGCTACGAATAAGTCCCTTCATAATCTTCTCTCTATTATATGGCTCTCTCGTCTTATCCTTCTTGATAACCATAAGAGGAGTAGCTTCAACTTTCTCGAAAGTAGTAAATCTCTTTCCACATACATCGCACTGACGACGGCGTCTGATTGATGTATTATCATCCGCTGAACGGGAATCTATAACTCTTGTTTCTTCATTTCCACAAAATGGGCACTTCATTTCTTCTACCTCACATTTTTTATCAGATCATTTATGCATCCAATAGTTTTCAAGTACCATATATAGTAACAAAAAAGGGGCAAGGTTGCAACCTATACCCCTATTTTGAGCTTTTAATTTTTAATATATTTTTGTTTCTTGATTTTATATATTTTCCCCGTTGGTTTCAATCACTTCTCTGAACCAATAGCCTGAATCCTTTATGATTCTGGACTGATCACGGTAGTCCACATGAATAAGTCCAAATCTCATATCATATCCTAATGCCCATTCAAAGTTGTCCATAGCTGACCAATATAGATATCCCATAAGAGGAACTCCGTCCTCTCCTGCCCTTTTATATTCCTTAAGATATCTATGCATATAATCTATTCTCTGAGGATCATGTACTTTTCCATCCAAAGAAATAGTATCATTTACAGCCATTCCATTTTCTGTCATAAGAATTGGAAGCTTGTACCTGTCATATACAAAGCGAGGAGACCAATACATTACTCTAGGATCGATCACCCAGCCTAACGCATTCCTGGCTATGCCCTGATACTCATTATCCATATATCCTTCTTCAACAAAATCCGCTGAACTATAGTAAATATTCATACCATAGAAATCAATCGGCTGGGAAATGAGTTCCATATCCCCTTCTGCAGGCACCACCATATCATCCCCAAAGACTTCATATGCATCTTCAGGATATTTACCTAAAACAATCGGATCTGAATAAATAGCCAATGAAAAGAACATGTCATTTAGTGAGAAACTTTCTTTTCTAGCAGCTTCAATATCCTCTGGTGAATCAGACTTTGGAATACGCACCGGCGCAATAGGCGCAATACCGATCTTCGGCTCAGTTTTCGCATTTTCACGAATATACTTAACTGCCCTGCCGTGTGCCAGAAGATAATTATGTATCATTCTAAGCAGAGTCCTGTTATCACAGTGATGGAATGGAGCATGTCCTCCAATCCAATAACCATTCCCTATGAAACACTGTGGTTCATTGAAGGTTATCCAATAATGCACTCTGTCTGACAGCTCATCAATAATAACCTTAGTGTATTTCTCAAACCAGATTGGAAAATCCGGATTACTATAAGCACCCTTTAGATAAAGTTCATAAGGAAGATCCCAATGGAACAAAGTTACGAGGGGAGTTATTCCATTTGCCAGAAGCTCATCCACAAGATTGCTGTAGAACTCCAGTCCCTTTGGATTAATCTCTCCATCCCCATCTGGAATTATTCTCGCCCAGCTAATAGAAAATCGATAATATTTTAAACCCAATTCTTTAAAGAGTTTTATATCTTCTTTATATCTATGATAATGGTCACAAGCTACATTTCCATTTTCATTATGGGAAACCCTGCCATTTACTGCGGTGGTAACATCCCATATATTAAGCCCTTTTCCGTCTTCTTTATAAGCGCCCTCTACCTGATAAGAAGCTGTGGCAGCACCCCAAATGAAGTCTTTTGAAAATCCCATAAACTCTCCTCTCTTTATAGCCTTATAAATTATTGCCTTATAAATTTATAGCCTTATTATCCCCCAATTAAATAGGCCGAACCCTCGAGATTAATTATATCAAATAAGCATTTCATCATGCGACTGTATTTATGACATTTATATCAATTTTAGTCCTGCAATTCTTCCCACTCAGTATAAAGTTCTTCCAGCTTTTCTTCCGCTTCCTGCTTCTTGCCGGCCAGTTCCATAAGAAGTCCTGCATCCGTTCCATTGGCAGGATCATTTAGCTGTTCGTCGATTTCTCCGATTTCTCCTTCAAGCTTCTCTATAGCTTTCTCAACTCTCTTTAATGCATTTTCACGCTTTCTCTGCTCTGCATAGGAAGCCTTCTTGCTCTCATACTCAAGACGACCAGCAGATTTATTGGCGCCACCTGAAGCTGTGCCCGATGCATCTCCAGAAACAGAAGCAGTATTTCCGTCTGCAGATATCCCAAGACTTATCGCCATATCCGGATGTTGAACAGCAAAATGATGATCCTTATTCTCTTCATAATAATCATAATCACCTACGAAGCTAGTAAGAACCTTCTCCCTAAGTTCTATTATCCTGGTGGCTGTCTTATTGATAAAGTAACGATCATGACTGACATATAGCACTGTACCTGTGTAGTCCTTAAGTGCATCCTCGAGAATTTCCTTAGACGGAATATCCAGGTGGTTGGTAGGCTCATCTAGTATCAGGAAATTAGCAGGTGACAGCATTAACTTCGCCAGAGAAAGTCGTCCTCTCTCTCCACCTGAAAGGTCCCCAATCTTTTTGAAAACATCCTCACCTGTAAAAAGAAATGCTGCTAAAACATTTCTGATTCTCGTATTATTCATATCTGGAAATGAGTCTGACATCTCGTCAAATATAGACTTATTCACATCCAGGTCGTGATGCTCCTGATCAAAGTATCCAATTCTAACCTTGGCTCCCAAAGTCACATTCCCGGCATCTTTTGCCAGCTTTCTGGCTATAATCTTAAGAATGGTGGTTTTACCAGTACCATTTCCTCCGATAAGCGCAACATGCTCGCCTCTCTTAATATCCATCCCCAGTTCTTCAAAAAGCTTATTCTCTCCATAAGCCTTTGCCAGACCTTCCACAAGGAGAACATCCTCACCTGATTCACATACAGGCTCCAGCTTGAGCCTCATATCCGCAACCGTCTCAGTCGGCTTATCTATTCTATCTATCTTATCCAGTTTCTTCTCGCGGCTCTCCGCACGCTTGATAGACTTCTCACGGTTAAACTGTTTTAGCTTTGTTATAACCGCTTCCTCATGGGCTATCTCTGCCTGTTGTTTAATATAGGCATTCATTTCCGCCTGTCTTCTCTTAGCCTTTTCTTCACTATAGTAAGAATAGCTGCCGTTATAGATTCCTGAAACGCCCTGATCTATCTCTATAATCTTATTGGTAATCTTATCAATAAAATATCTATCATGGCTGACTACAATAACCGCCCCCGGATAAGCTGCAAGATATCCCTCCAGCCAACTGATAGATGTCATATCCAAATGGTTGGTAGGCTCATCAAGAATGATGATATCAGGATGACTTAGAAGTAATCGTCCTAATGCAACTCTCATCTTCTGTCCTCCAGAAAGACTGGCAATCGGTCTATCATAGTCCTCTTTTCCAAAGCCCAGTCCAGCAATAACTCCTGTTATCTCACTTTCATAAGCATAGCCATTTTCTCTGTCATACTGTGTAGAGAGTCTATTATAAGCCTCAAGGATTGGCGCAAGTTCTTCCTCTGTCTTGCCCTCCATCTCCTGCTCCAACTGACGGATTCGGGCTTCCATCTCGATAATGTACTTCTTAGCCTCCTGCATAGCACCATAAATGGTATTATCCAGCTCTGTGTCCTGATTCTGAGATAGATATCCCATTCTCACATCCCGGGCTATAACCACATTGCCGCTGTCCGCCTCTTCCTCACCTAATATAATACGAAGAAGTGTGGTCTTGCCGGCACCATTTATTCCGACTATTCCACACTTATCATTTTTCTCAATATGAAAATTTACATTCTTTAAAACATCATTTCCAACATAGCTCTTGCTGATATTTTGACACGCAAGGATCATAGTATATTTTTCCCTTTCATACATTTAAAACGCTGATATAGCAAGCGCTATTATAGCATAAATAAATTTATAAGAGAAGATTCTTGACATCATTTGTCTATGGTGTGATAATAATTAAGCTGTGAGTAAAATATCACAGTTCTTATATTGATATATGCATGAAAATGAATGTTTAAAAAGCTTTAAAAAAGCTTAATATCAATCCTATCTAGACCAAATTAAGGGAGGTGATTTTAGTGGCGAATGGCGACAGTCATGGGTCGAGCGGACGATCTTGCAAGCATAGAGATTATAAGTCGCAGTTCGAAAATTCTGCCACTTTGATCACTATGCTTCTCAATATTCATATAGATTAAATCCTGCGACCCTTTCATTTATTTTATAATGATTCAGTTCTTTTTGTGCGCTGAATTTACTAAAAGAATAATGGAGGGCATCATGTCAGATATCAAAGAAAAAGATGTTTTACTAGATTCTGAATTGGATGCATCCAAGAATACATCCAAGAACTCTTCTAGTGAGGCAAATGAGAAAGAAACCATCAATACTACTGACAATATTGACGCAGAAGCTGTTACAGCTCCAAAGCGCGACTATGAGTCAGAGATATTGGAAATCATCAGAGGAACATTTTCCCCAAGAGTGATACTTAGTAAAATTGAGGACTATCATGAAAATGATATTGCTCAGGTTTTTAGTGTGCTTCAGCCACAGGAAAGAAAGAAATTCTTCCGAATCTGTAATTCAGAAATGTTGGCTGAGATTTTCGAGTATGTTGAGGAAGATGAAGCCGCTGTTTATATTAATGAAATGGACATTTATAAGGCCGCACTTGTAATCTCTGATCTGGAGACAGACACAGCCGCAAATGTTCTTCATCAAATTGAAAAAGAAAAACGCGCGCTTATAATAGACGCTATCAATCCTGAGATACAGAAAGAGATTCGACTGCTGGCTTCCTTCGATGAGGATGAAATCGGTAGCCACATGACCACCAACTGTATCCTCATTCGTGAGAACCTGACAGTTAAACAGGCGATGAATGAGTTGGTTAAACAGGCAGAGGAAAATGACAACATCTCTACTCTCTTCGTAGTGGATGAAAATGATGAATTCTATGGAGCCATCGACCTTAAGGACCTGATCATCGCAAGAAACACTGTTCCACTAGATGACCTGATAGTTACCTCATTCCCTTATGTCTATGCCAACGAAAGCATTGATGACTGTATTGAAAGACTGAAGGATTATTCAGAGGATTATATACCTGTTCTTGATAATAGAAACAAAGTTCTGGGAATCATCACTGCCCAGAGTATTATCGAAGTTGTAGATGATGAGATGAGTGAGGACTATGTAAAGCTGGCTGGTCTTATTGCTGAAGAAGATCTTCAGGAACCCCTTGGACAAAGTATGAAGAAAAGACTTCCTTGGCTCATCATCCTGTTAGGCCTTGGAATGATCGTTTCCAGTGTGGTTTCCTTATTTGATCATGTGGTAGCTCAGCTCACACTTATTATGGCCTTCCAATCACTTATTCTGGACATGGCCGGTAATGTTGGTACCCAGTCACTAGCTGTAACCATCCGAGTACTTATGGACGAAAACCTAACCTTTAAGCAGAAAGGTCATCTGGTTACAAAAGAAATGCGTGTAGGACTTTGTAACGGTCTGCTGCTGGGCGTTATATCCTTCCTGCTGGTGGGTCTGTATATTCATTTTGCAAAAGGAAAAACATTTATGTTCTCCTACGCAGTATCAGGATGTATCGGTCTTTCTCTATTACTCGCTATGCTGATTTCCAGTGCAGTAGGAACACTGATACCATTATTCTTCAAGAAAATCAAGGTGGACCCTGCTGTTGCTTCAGGTCCACTTATCACAACCATTAACGACTTAGTTGCTGTAGTAACATACTATGGAATGAGCTGGTTACTACTGCTAAATGTACTTCATCTGGCATAATACTGCAGCCATGAATAAATGAATTAAAAGTTTAATATAATTATCAAAAAAACCGCCAAGAGCATGAGATACTTTTATCTCCATTCTCTTGACGGTTTTTTCCATCTTTGATAAGTCTTTATATAAAATAATTTATGCTACACCCCAAATAATATAAATATTTTTAGATAAATAATTTTTATATATATTTAAATACCCCTATTTAAATATTTCTTATTAAATATCTTTATAAAAATAACTTATCAATCGATGAAATCATTCTACCACACTAAGCGCAACAAAAGCGCAACAAAAGCACAACAAATCGAAATAATTCACCTGTAATTTTCTAAAATATATCTAAATATTTTCTGTAGAATCCAATATAACAAAATCCAAAACCACATCTAATCCAGGATTTTTATTATATATTTTTAGTCCCCCATTCATCTTCTCCATAAGTTCCTTAACAATATATAGTCCCAAGCCTGATCCATTCTCAGCACCAGCATTTTTCCCTCGATAAAACTTTCCAGTGATAAATGGTATCTCCTCATCTGATATTCCAGGGCCATAATCCCGGAAATGAATTGAAAGGCTTTTATCATCCAGTTCCAGAGAAATACTTACTTTAGTTTTTGCATATTTATCCGCATTATTCTTCAGATTTTCCATAATCTGAAGAAGTCTTTTTCTATCTGCACTAATAAAGATTCTTTTTTGAGTATTTGAAATATCACCTGCAGAACCACTTGATAAATCCCCTGAAAAAGATTCAGGAATCTTTATCTCAACTTCTTCATCTGCATAAAGTTCTCTTAGATCACTGTTCATAAAGCTTACTATATCCAGCTTTTCTTTAATGATATTAAGTCGATCCATTTCCGAGATGCTATGAATAAAAAGGTCGTTGGTGAGATTCGTTACTTCGTCACATTTTTGCATCAGTATCCCAAGATATTTCTGTCTTTTCTCAGGAGTTGAATCCATATTAGCCTCAAAGGCTTCTGCGTACGCTCTTATAGATGCCACTGGAGTTTTAATATCATGTGAAAGAGTAGCCACCACAGTCTTATTGTTCTCTATGGCATTCTTTTCAGCATTTCTGGACTTCACTATCTCCTTACGCATATTATCAAACGCCCAGGTAAAGTCGCCAAAATAATTACCTTTTTTAACTTTGAGAGGCACATCCAGATTCCCTCTCGAAATATCCGAAGCATATTCTTTCAAATCTTCAAATGGTTTTAAAATCCTCATATAAATATAAATGAGAAGTATAATAACCGCGAGAATATTCACTCCAACAAACAGCCACATCAAAACAAGATATTCAACCTCTCTATTTTCACCGTGACTAAAGACTTCCACCACTTCGTCACATTTGGACACTGCCCCTTCAATATCGCCATTTGAAATAAGCTTTTTAACCTCATTCATCTCAACTGCTATACTGGTTTCATATTCATTTTCCTTGTTCAGCTCATCACTGACATTCTTAATGAGCAAACTAAAAACCAGATGTGAAATTAAGACCAGCACTGCTGTATATATAAATGCAATTATAATTAGTCTTTTTTTCATATAAAATATCCTACTCTACAGGCACATCCAGAATATAGCCTATCTTAAATACGGTCTTAATATACACAGGTTTAGAAGGATCATCCTCCAGTTTTTCTCTCAGCCATCTGATATGAACAGTAAGGGTCGAAGGATCCACTTCACTGAATGCTCCCCAAACCTCAGAAATCAATTTATCCTTCTCAATCGCTTCTCCTCTATGCATACAAAGAAATGCCAATAGATCAAATTCTTTAAGCGACAGGTTAACAGTATTCCCTGCCTTCGTAACACTTCTGGTAGTAAGATTAACTTCCACATCGCCAAATTGAACCTTGGTTTCTCCTTCCGAAAAACCATAAGTTCTTCTAATAAGCGCATTTATTCGCACCAATAGTTCTTTCATGGAATATGGCTTTGGAAGATAATCATCTCCACCAATCTCAAAACCAGTTACCCTATCATCCACATTTGTTCTGGCACTAGCAAATATAACCGGGACCGTGGATGCCTTCCTAAGCTCCTGACACACCTCATATCCTTCGCCATCAGGAAGATTAATATCAAGAATTATCAAGTCATATTTTCCGTCAGTCAGCTTCTCATATGCATCCTCAATACTTTCGGCCTGTTCCACTGAATAATCATAACTCTCCAGCATTTCCTTTATAATATCTGAAAGTGCTACATCATCATCAACGATCAATATTTTTCTATTATTTTCCATGTATAACACCTTTTATATTTTTACAGAGCATGAATCTTAAGACAGCTCCAGGGTAAATGATATCTACACCCTTCAAATATTTTGCCACAACACCTAACATTATGCAATGATTTCGACTCTAAATTACTATCCAGAAAAAGAATATAGCCACACGACTATATACATAATCGTGTGGCTAATTCTAGCTAGTTATTACATTTCAAATACTAATCTTGAATGTTACTGACATACTCCATTAGCATCAACATAATATCCATCAATAGTTGTATCTGTTAGCATGTAGCCATCTCCTCCGAAGTAGTACCAGAGACCATTGATCTTCTGCCACTGGTTGCTTGCATACCAACCTGAAGTATCTTCATACCACCAGCCTGTTGCATCAGACTTCCATGAACCTATAAACTGATACTTCCATGCTCCGTCAGATCCGAGCCAATATCCATCTCTCCACTCATTGGATGCCATGTAACCAGAACCATCAAAGTAATACCAATATCCGTCTATCTTCTGCCACTGATTGCTTGGATACCAGCCAGATGAATCTTCATACCACCAGCCTGTTGCATTGCTCTTCCACTGACCCTTTGGCTTGTAACTCATGTCTCCATTAGTTCCATACCACTGGCCTTCAGCCCACTCATTTGAGTACTTTTTAGCTTTTTCAGCCGCTGCTGCTGCTTCATCTTCAGCCTTCTTAAGTGCTGCTTCTGCATCTGTAAGCTTCTTAAGTGTTTCTGCACTTATCTTAGCCTTCTGATCTGCTGTAAGATTGTTATAAGCATTTCTAGCTGCTTCAATCTTTGCCTTATCATCTACAGTTACATTAGCTGCATCTGGAAGTGCATTGATTGTATTTGTTACTGTATTTGCTGCTGAAGTATCTGCTGCTTCTTTCTTCTCAGCACCCTTAAGAGCTGATTCAGCATCTGCAAGTTTCTTAAGTGTTGTAGCATTAACTCTAGCTTTCTGATCATCTGTTAAGTTGTTGTAAGCCTTTCTAGCTGCTTCAATCTTTGCCTTATCTGCAACTGTTACATTTCCTGATGCAGGAAGTGCATTTATCTGATTAGTTACAGCGGCTGCTGCTGCCTTATCGTCTTCAATCTTCTTAACATCTGTCTTTGCAGTATCTAATGCACCATCAACGCTTGTCAGTGAATCACTAACTTCTTCTTCTGTTACATTATCAGTTGCTGCAATGTTCTTAGCTTCGTCAATTGCTTCTTTAAGTTCTGCAGGAATATCGCCATATTCAGCGTTATCCTTAATACTGTCGTAATATTCTTCTGCTTCTTCAATTGCTTCATTCAGATCTGTCTTATCTGGTGAAGAAACTGTTACTGCAAGATTAATATTAACTTCATTATAGTTATCTGTGTCTTCTGGTGTAAATGTTGCAGGGAATTCCTTATCTCCTACATCACCTACTACAGTAGTATCATCATCCCATGTCCAGCCTTCTGGAAGCTCTATATCTGCTAAAGTCTTTCCATAAACTGTCTCAAGGTCTTCAGGCTCTGTATACTCAGGATCTGCCTTATTAATTACTAACTCACCATCGATTGTCTCAACAGTAAAGTTATTAGTTAAAACATCACCATTTGCATTTGTTACTACAGCTTCGCCTGTAACTTCTACTACATATGTACCTGCATTTGTTTCTTTAGCTTCTGCACTAAGTCCTGATACTGTGTATGTAACTCCATTAAATGTAAACTCGAGAGTTTCAAATCCACTTACTTCCTTCTCAGTTCCGTCGTAAGTAAACTCACCACTATTAGCTGTAACAGTAATAGCATATCTGTCTTCGCCTTCTCTTTCAGTTACTGTAAGTGTTCCCTCAGCCTTTGTAATTACATAGTTATCTTCACTTGTGCCTTCCTTAAGAGTATAAGTAAAGTCATTCTTTGACTCTCCTGGTAATGTCTGACTTCCATTTACATTAATATCTGCACCTTCGCCATCTGCAAATCCATCACCAGTAATTGTTACTTCATCATTTGCGAGAGCTGTTCCATCATAAACCTTTGTATCAGTTGCTGATGTCATAGTAACTTCTCTCTTATTGATTGTCATCTTTCCACTTTCAATAGTCATAGCAAACTGATCTGTTACTGCATTTCCGTCGCTATCAACGATAAGTGGAGTACCTGTGATATTAACTACATATTCACCTGCATTTGTTGCCTTAGTTTCTGCGCTCATACCTGAGATAGTATAAGTCTTATCATTTTCAGCTGTAAATGTTGTAGAATCCTCACCATTTACCTTAAAGCCAGTAACTGACTGCTCAGCGCCACTATACAGAAGTGTGTCATCACTATTTGCTGTAAGTTTAACTGTATACTTAGCGTCACGGCTATTAACTGTAAGTGTTCCATATGCTTCTGTAATGTCATAGTTTCCAGCCTTTGTACCATCACTTAATTTGTATGTAAATGTATTCTCTGATGTACCAACTGCTGTTCTTGTTCCAGTAACATCATATGTTGCGCCTTCGCCTTCTACGAATCCGTCACCACTTACTGTTACTTCGTCATTTGCAAGAGGATCTCCATCATAAACCTTTGTATCTGTTGCAGATGTAAGAGTAATCTCACGCTTGTTAATCTTAAGTGTTCCAGTCTTTGGAGTAACAACGAACTGATCTGTTACATCATTTTCATCGCTATCCTTAACTACTGCTGTACCAGTTACGCTAACTGTGTACTCGCCTGCATCTGTTCCCTTAACTTCAGCGTTAAGTCCAGATACTGTATAAGTATTTCCTTCTACTGTGAATGTATCGGTAACAAAACCAGAAACTGTATGCTCTTCGCCATCATACTTCACTTCGTCACTATTTGCCTCAGGTGAAATCTGATACTTAGCTGCATCACTTCTACTAATTACTGTAAGAGTACCAGGTACTACAGTAATATCATAGTTAGCTTCCTTTGTTCCTTCATTCAGTTCATAAGTAAATGCGTTTTCTGATGAACCAACAACCTTCTGTACTCCAGTAACATCAAATGTCGCACCTTCGCCATCGGCAAATCCGTCACCACTTACTGTTACTTCGTCATTCTTAAGTTCTGTTCCATCATACTTCATCTTATCTGATGCAGATGTAAGTGTTACCTGACGCTTATCGATTGTAAGCTTTCCAGAAACTGTAGTAACGATAAACTGATCTGTTACATCATTTCCTTCTGCATCACTTACTACTAATTCGTCCTTATTAATGATGGTCTCATACTCACCAGCATCTGTACCCTTAGCTTCAGCTGTGATTCCTGATACTGTGTAATCAACACCATCAATTGAGAACTCAAGTGTTTCAAAATCACTTACTGCGTACTCTGTTCCATCATAAAGAACTTCATCACTATTTGCTGTTACTGTGATCTCAAACTTCTTGTTTGGTTCTTCATCAGCTCTAGTTGTTACTGTAAGTTTTCCTTCTACCTTTTCAATACTATAGTTAGATGCACTTGTAGTCTCACCAAGAGTATAAGTAAATGTGTTCTGTGATTCACCTACTAATGTCTGAGTTCCAGTTACATTATATGTAGGTTCTTCGCCTACTACAAATCCGTCACCTGAAACTGTTACTTCATCATTTGTAAGTTTCTTACCATCATATACCTTAGTATCTGTTGCTGATGTAAGTGTTACGCTTCTTGGAAGTATTTCAAGTGTTCCAGCCTCTGCTGTTACTGCAAACTGATCTGAAACATTATTTCCCTTACTATCCTTGATAACAGGCATTCCAGTAACATTTGATGTATATGTTCCTGCATCTGTTCCTGAAATTTCAGCTGTCATTCCAGATATAGTAAACTTGTTACCTTCCATTTCAAATTCAATTGTATCTGTATCTGAAGTATACTCGTCTGTCTTCTGATCCTTAACAATAACTACCTTATAACCAGAAACAGTCTTTACTTCGCCATCATACTTAACAGCATCTTCACCACTAATACTATTAGCCTTAAGTGTAATAGCAAACTGTGGATTTCTGTCATTTACTGTAAGTGTTCCATAAGTTGTTGTTATTTCATAGTTTTCAGCCTTTGTGCCTTCATTAAGTGTATACTCAAATGTATTCTCTGAAATACCAACAAGTGTTCTTGTTCCTTTGACATCAAATGTAGCGCCTTCGCCTTCTGCAAAGTCATCTCCGCCTATCTTCACTTCAGAATTTGTAAGAGCTGCGCCGTCATACATTTTATCAGCTGAGCTAGACTTAAATGTAACGACTCTCTTCTCTATCTTAAGTGTTCCAGACTTTGGTGTTACTATAAATTGATCAGTAACAACATTACCTGTGCTATCCTTAACAACTGGCTCGCCAGTTACAGTAACTGTATATTCTCCAGCATCTGTAGCCTTAGCTGTAGCTGTAAGTCCTTCTACAGTAAATGTATTACCTTCAACACTATATGAATCTGCTACAAAACCTGTTACTTCATGCTCTGCACCGTCATACTTAAATGTTCCACTCTTTGCTTCTGGTGAAATCTGATACTTAGCTACTTCACTTCTAGTTACTACTGTTAATGTTCCAAATACTGTATTGATAATGTAATTTTCAGCATTTGTACCATTCTTAAGTTTGTAAGTAAATATATTGTCTGATGAACCAACAACCTTCTGTACTCCTGTAACTTCATAGCTTGCGCCTTCGCCTTCTGCAAAGCCATCTTCACTAACTGTTACATCATCATTCTTAAGTTCTGTTCCATCATACTTCATCTCATCTGATGCAGATGTAAGCGTAACCTTACGCTTATTGATTGTAAGCTTTCCAGGATTAACTGTAACTACGAACTGTTCTGTTACATCAATACCGTCTGCATCCTTAACTATAGGATTTCCATCAATTACTGTTGTATATTCTCCAGCGTTTACACCAGATACTTCTGATGTAATTCCAGATACTGTATAAGCAACATCATCGATTGTGAATTCAAGTGTTTCAAAACCACTTACTGTATGTGATTTTCCATCATAGAGAACTTCATCACTATTTCCAGTTACTGTGATTTCAAACTTCTTGTCTTCGCCCTCTTCCTTTCTGCCAGTTACTGTAAGTTTTCCAGCAATCTTTTCAATTACATAATTGCTTGCTGTTGTACCTTCATCCAGGCTATAGGTAAATGTATTATCTGATGTTCCTACTAATGTCTGAGTTCCAGTTACATTATATGTAGCACCTTCGCCTTCAGCGAAACCATCACCAGTTACCTCTACATCCTTAGCTGTAAGCGCTTTACCATCATATACCTGAGTAGCTGTTGCTGATGTAAGTGTTACGCTTCTTGGTACAATTACTAATGTTCCTGATTCTGGTGTTACTGCAAACTGCTTTGTAACATCATTACCCTTACTATCTTTAACTACAGGTATTCCAGATACATTTGATGTATATGTTCCAGCATCTGTTCCAGAAACGCCTGCTGTCATTCCTGAGATAGTATATTCATTTTCTTCTACTGTGAATGTTACGCTTGTAGCTGTAGCACTTTCTGCTGGATACTCATCTTCTCCAACTACTACTGCATAGCCAGAAACAGTCTTTTCTGTGCCATCATACTTAGGAGCTTCATCCCCATTAATGCTATTAGCCTTAAGTGTAATCTCATACTTAGCTTGTCTATCTGTTACTGTAAGTGTTCCAAAAGCTGTTGTTATATCATAGTTATCAGCCTTTGTTCCTTCACTGAGTGTGTATGTAAATGTATTTTCTGCTATACCAACAAGTGTTATAGTTCCAGTTACATCATATGTAGCGCCTTCTTCAGTTGCGAAGCCATCTCCAGTTACCTCTACATCCTTAGCTGTAAGTGCTTTACCATTGTAAATCTGAGTAGCTGTTGCTGATGTAAGTGTTACTTCACGCTTATCGATTGTAAGTGTTCCAGCCTGAGGGGTAACGATAAACTGATCTGTTACAACTTCGCCCTGGCTATCCTTAACAATCGCTGTACCATTTATAGCAACTGTATAATTACCTGCATCTTTTGCAGTAACGGTTGCTGTAAGTCCTGATACTGTATATGTATTTCCGTCAACTTCAAATTCATTAGTTACAAATCCAGAAACTGTATGCTCTTTACCATCATACTTAAATGAGCCGCTATTTGTTTCTGGTGAAATCTGGTACTTAGCTTCTTCACTTCTGTTAGTTACTGTAAGTGTTCCAACTTCTGTAGAAATCACATAGTTAGCTGCCTTTGTACCTTCATTCAGTGTATAAGTAAATGCATTATCAGCTGAACCAACATATGTCTGTGTTCCAGTAACATTATATGTAGCGCCTTCGCCTTCAGCAAAGTCATCACCACTAACTGTTACTTTATCATTTGTAAGTGCTTTACCATCATACTCTTTACTATCTGTTGCAGATGTAAGTTTAAGAGTACGAGGATTAATCTTTAATGATCCATTTACTTTGTTAATAATAAACTGATTTGTTACATCATTCTTCTTTGAATCCCTAACAACAGGAGTTCCAGTAATTTCTATTGGATATGTTCCAACATCTGTCTTTGTTACTGATGCATTTATTCCTGATACTGTGAATGTCTCACCATTAAATTCAAAGCTTAATGTCTTAAATCCACTTACTGTATGTTCTTTACCATCATAAAGAACTGCATCACTATTTGCTGTTACTATAATCTCGAATTTCTTATCATCTGGATCTTCAGGGTTTTCTTCTCTGCTTGTTACTTTAAGAGTTCCCTGATTAACTGTAATCTTATAGTTAGATTCGAGAGTTCCCTCTACTGTATACTTAATATAGTTAGTTGATTCACCAACTAATGTCTGCTCTCCATATGCTGTACCGTTGATACTCTGACCAGTTACGATACTATCGCCTGTGAAGGATACTGAATTACTTGTAAGAGGCTTACCATCATATACCTTCTCAGCTGACTTAGAAATAAGAGTAACCTCTCTAGGATTAATCTTAAGCTTTCCAGCAACTGGAATAATACTAAACTGAGCTGACACATCATTTCCTGCTGCATCCTTAATCACTGCAGTACCAGTAACATTAGATGTATATTCATTAGCATCCGTTCCAGAAATTCCTGCTGTTAATCCTGAAAGAGTATAAACCAATCCATTTGGAGCTACGAAAGTCTTATCATCGCCTGTTTCAATCTTAAATCCAGAAACAGTCTTCTGAGTACCATCATACTTATATTCAGCACTATTTGCTGTTACCTTAACTTCATATTTTGCTTCACGATCACTTACTGTAAGTGTTCCTGCAATTGTAGAAATGTTGTAGTTATCAGCAAGTGTTCCATCTTTAAGTGTATAAGTAAAGCTATTCTCTGCTGTACCTACCAATGTCTGACTTCCTGATACATTGTAAGTAGCGCCTTCACCTTCAACAAATCCGTCACCACCTACTGTAACAGTGTCATCTGTAAGAGCCATACCATCATACTGCTTACATGTTGTAGCAGATGTAAGTGTTACATCTCTTTTAGCTATCGTAAGTGTTCCAGCCTGAGGCTCCACACTAAACTGAGCAGTTACATCATTTCCGTCAGAATCTTTTACTATTGCTGTACCAGATACTGATACAGTATATGTATTTGCATTTATTCCAGAACCTGAAACTGTTAATCCTGATAATGTATATGTAACGCCTTCGATTTCAAATGTATAAGTATCAGCAACGCCTTCAACTGGAGTAAGATCTAATGCTGTAGTTGACTGCTCTCTACCATTATACTTTAATGTCTCACTCTTAGCTGCTGGTTTGATCTCATACTTCGCTTCTCTATTTGATATTGTCAAAGTACCTGTAGCCTTTGTTATATTGTAGTTATCAGCACTTGTTCCTTCATTCAATGTATATGTAAATTCATTTGCAGAAGAACCAACTATCTTCTGTGAACCAGTTACTGAATATGTTGCACCCTGTCCTTCAACAAAACCGTCACCGGTTACGGTAACAGTACCATCTGTAAGTGCAGTTCCGTCATACTGCTTAGTTTTTGATGCAGATGTAAGAGTAATATTTCTCTTATTAATCACTAATGAACCATCTGTTGTTTTAACTATAAACTGATCTGTTACAACATTATCATTCGCATCTTTAACTACTGCTGTACCAGTTATAGCTACAGGATATGTTCCTGCATCTGTTCCAGTGCCTGATGCACTAAGACCTGATACTGTATATTTATTTCCGTCTAATGTAAACTCTAATGTATTGAATCCGCTTATTGTTTTAGCAGTTCCGTCATAAAGGATTCCGCCTTCAGCACTACTATTTGCAACAACAGTAATCTCATACTTAGCAGTTCTATCTGTTACTGAAAGTTTTCCATTTGCTGTTGTGATATCATAGTTGTCTGCAAGTGTTCCTTCGTTAAGTGTATAAGTAAATGTATTATCTGATTCACCTACTAATGTCTGACTTCCTGTTACATTAAAGGTTGCACCTTCACCTGTAGCAAATCCGTCATAATTGATAGTCTCACCTTCAACCATCTCTGAAGTAAGACTAGTTACATCACTATTTGTTAATGGAGAACCATCATAAACCTTTGTAGCAGTTGCTGATTCAAGTTTTACAGTTCTCTTTGTGATAACAAAATTAGCACCTGTATATGCGCCTTCAGCTATTTCATAGTTTGTACCAGCTGAAAGGTCACCAATTGAAATTGCATATGTACCAACATTATCTCCTGCTTCACGAGCTAGTGCTCCAGTGAATGAATCACCGTCCACTAAACCTTCGTAAGTATATGTTAATTCAGGATCAGTTTCGCCATATTTCTTTGTTATAGGATTAGCTGTAACTGTTAAAGCCTTAGGAGAAATATTTACTGTAAATGTTCCTGTAACTTCAGAATAGTTAGCAGCATTAATTCTATAAGATACAACCTTGTTACATACATCACTAAATGATGGAGCTGTATCTGTCCATGATCCATTTTCAATCATATATTCTACAGTAGCACCTGTAGGAGCTGTTACTGTAACTGTACCGGTATGACTCTGACCATCATAGGCAGCTTCATATCCGCTTGCTGTATACTCAATTGTTGCACTCTTAATAACTGATGTTAAACATACAGGCTCAGTTCCATTATGATTGTCATCAGCCTGAGCTCTATACCAAACATAATATGTTCCTGCGTCTGTAGCTGTAGGAATAGTTGTACTCCACTCAGTAGCATCTGCTGCAGGCTGAGTTTGTGCATCTGTGCCAAGTATATATTCAAGTTTTCCATCATCCTTCTTAGCTAATACATCAGTTGAATCATCAACAACTGCATTTGTAGCATTTACTAATGCCTGTGCATTTCCATTAAATGTTAATTCGTCTACAACTGGGGCAGTTTTAACTACAAAGTTTCTCTTTGTAATAGTAAATGTTGCGCCAGTGTAAGTAATATTATAATTATTTCCTGCAGTAAGTGTTCCCTGAGTAATTTCATATGTGCCAGCTTTGTCACCTGTTGCACGACTAAGTGCGCCTGTAAAGCTATCGCCTTCATATAAAGCATCACTTGTATATGTCAAGCTAGGATCAGAAGTACCATAAGGTATGCTCTGTGCATCAGCTGCCACACTAATTGACTTAGGAGCAATTACTACTGGGATACATACTGGAGCAACACCAGTATTATTTGTACCACCATATACTCTGTACCATACATTGTATGTTCCAGCATCAGTTCCTGTAGGAACAGTTGTGCTCCATTCTGCAGTATCTGCAGGAGGAGTAGTTGCACTTTCGCCTATAACGTACTGAAGTTCTCCATTTGAAGCCTCACCTACTGAAACAAGAGCTTTCGCTGTTTTGTCATAAACCAGATTAGGTATACCAACTGGAGGTGTAGTTACGCTAGACTGCTTTTGAGTAATTGTAAGATAATTGCTTGTATATTGAATATTATAGTTATCTCCAAGTGAAAGAGTTCCTAAAGTAATCTCATATGTTCCTGCATCTGTTCCCGCTGCACGAGATAAAGAACCAGTAAAGCTATCACCTGATATAAGATCACTTGTTGTATAAGTATATGTTAATGCAGGCTCTGTATCACCATATACCATAGTTTTAGCTTCTGCAGTAACTGCAATACTCTTCTTTGAAATAGTTACTGTACCCACATAAGTTGCTGGGACATCTTCATGATTTTGACCATCAACTCTAAACCATACACAGTATACTCCAGCATTCTTTCTGGTTGGAGCTGATGTATTCCATCCAGTTGTAGGCGCTTCTGATTCGCTGGTTCCAACTGCATAATAGATAGTTCCATCATCTGTACTACCATTAACGCTAAGAAGTGCACGAGGCTGACCATTATATGTTGAGCCAGCACCAACTTCCGGAGTAACTACATTAGGCTGTCCAGCCTTAGTAATTGTAAATGTACCAGCTGACGTTGTTATTTTATAATTTGAATTAATTTCACTTGATCCAACTGTTACATTTATTTTGTATGTACCTACATTATTTCCCAACTCTCTACTCAAGGAATAAGTCAGCGCATCAGAACCCTTTACGCCTGTTACTGTAGCAGTAAGTGTAGGATCAGTTTCACCATAAGCCTTAGTTATATCATCAGCCTTTATAGTTACATTTGCCTTAGAAATACCTACTGTACCGGCTTCGGTTCCCACAGTCTCTGATGTAGGATCAGCATTTCCGTAATAATAATAAACTGTATACTGACCTATATTTTTTGCAGTTAATGCATCACTTGATAGATCAGTATAATCTGTATATTTTACCCAAGTACCAGCATTACCTGCTGACGCTACCCTATACCAACAATTCAGGCTGGCTTCAGAAATTAGTTTTTCCCTACTGCCTGTATATGTAAAACTTTGAACTAAGTTAACATATGGATTTACCTGAACTTCAAAAGAAGCAGACGTGTCATCTCCAACAGCTGCTGTACCATTTGTTGCTGTAGCTGTAATAGTAGCTGTTCCAACACCTATAGGTGCTACAACGCCATCACTTACAGTTGCCACATTAGGATCGCTACTAGTCCATACAACAGTTTTGTCTGCAGCATCATCAGGTGAAAGCTCTGCATAAACCTGCTTAGTACTATTCCAAGAAAGATTTACCGTACCAGTTACAGCTGTACCATATTCATTCGTAATGGTAACTCCTGTAACTAAAGCTTCTGAAGCTATTACACTAACTGTTGCAGCTTCAGAAACAGTAGAATCTGTAGCATCCCCAGCAGCATTAGTTGCGGTTACTATACAGTAGAAATAATAGTTTCCTGCTGGGTAACCTGTAGGGATGTTAAAAGTCGAAGAAGTAGCACCCTCGATTGAAGTACCACCAATATTTGACTTTGAAGTATTTGAATACCATTGAAATGTGAGCACATCCGTCACATCACTAGGATCTGCTTCAACACTAATGGGTACAGCAGCCTCATAACCTACATTAAGGTTAATACTTTGAGGTTGCGATTTGATAGTTGGAGCCAGGGTGGCCCCTTCTTGAAATCCGGAAGGAGGATCATTTCCTTCGGCACGTACCGGTATACTATTAATCGATAGCAGAGAAAATACCATCGCAATAGTAAGCACTATGCTTATAATTCTCCTTCCTAAATATTTTTGTTTCATTTGCATCTCCCCTTTCTCCATGAAACACTCTGATATGACCCCCATATCAGAAAACCTATAGTAACTTCATACCTGAATTTGTATTTTCATAATTTCAGATAAAACAACATATTATAATTGTACTAAACAGAGTTCTCCCTAGTTCTCCAAAAAGCCCGTTTTTTCGTTAACATAACACTAAAAATAACAAAATTTTTAATTTTTTTTGAGGATTTTCAACAAAAAAAGCACCTCAAGTGTTTATCACTTAACACTTGAGGCACTTTTCTATTATATAATCATCACTCAATTATCAGTTCCCGTGAACTTACATTTTTAACTTTTCTTGAAGAAATATATCCAAATACAAAATAGCCTAATGAAAATATAAGAATTGGTTTTACAAAGAACATAACTCCATATTCAAGTTCTATATGTGGTATTCCAAACATAGAGAATAATAATTCCAGCATTTTTCCAGAAAATAGTCTGGCAAGCGTTACACCAAACACCGCGCTAATAAGGCTGATAGATGCAAATCTTAGTGCGAACTGCATACGAATTTTTCTCACTGAAAATCCTATCGCCCTATATATTCCTATATCTGTTCTCTCCTCAATAAATACTTTCGAACTAACCATGGATACTATTACTAAAGCAAAGATAAAAGTTAGAACATAGATCATTATCTCAGAGCCTCTTGCCGCAACATAAAAGCTATTTCCAATTTGTTCCATAACATCCGCGAAGCTTGAACTCTCTACCTCAATATAATCTCCATACTTTTCAATCAAAGCTTCTTTTATCTTCTCAGCATTATCAGGTTCTTTTAAAACTACGCCAAACATATTTAGCTGATTTACTGTATATTTTTCATTTGGATCTTTCTTTAATCTACTTAATCCATCAAGTGACATAGATATGGCTTTACCAGTATCAGACATTGTTTGGAATATACCAACAATAACATAATCTTGACTTAAATCAGCCCTTCCTATGGTAACAGTATCACCAATATCCACATTCAACATCTTACATATCTGTTCTGTTACTACTATCTCATTATCATACTTAATCTCTCGCCCTTTATATACCGAGCTACTCTCCTGAGGATAAGCCTTGATTATATTTAGAACATTTTCGCCTTCAATAGAAACATAACCATGACTCTCGTACACTCGGCAATCAATATCAGAATACTTTTTTATCTCATTTTCAATATCAGCAACTTTAACTTCTGGTTCAGCCTCAACTACTTTATAAGCAAATTTAATCTCAGTAAATGTTTCCCCCATGGCATTAAGTGCATTTCTCGACTTAATATATCCACCACTTAGTTCAACTGTAACTATTGCAAATAGCAACATTGATGATACTATGAATACACTTATATATCTTTTAGGTGCAGAGGTAAGCTGACGATAACTTAAACTCAGCCCCATTAGTCTTTGCGATATAGGTGCATTTAATTTGCTTTCAAAATAGAAATCACTCTTTTCTCCTGTTATAGCCTTAACAGGAGATGTTTTGGAAACCTTCCTTGTGTAGATATATATAAATAGAAGTGTTATTACAAAAATAGCCAATGTGAATAATATAATTTCTTTTATTGGAATATCCTTTTCCGGAAGAACACAGGTAAGATTAAAGAATATTTTACTTAACAGCCTTTCTAACGGAACTGCAACTAGTAAGCCGATAAATATTCCCACCACTTCTATAAGAAGATATTGAATGATATATACAGATCTTATCACTTTATTAGTAAAGCCCTGACTCTTCAGGATACCGAGTTCCACATAATCCATTTCCATTTCATTACTAATATTATGTCCTACAACAATTAAATATATGGCAAATAGTAATCCTGAAAAACCTGTGATAACCGCCAGCATAACATTTATAAAAATCCCTGTATAATGCTCGGAGGTTTCTCTTGTAATAATCATAGAGCTTAAGTCACCAAATTTTAAATCTCGATTTAGATCTCGCAGGAACAAATCTGAAGACTTATTCGCCTTAGCCGATGGATGTACATATACCAGTTTCCCTAAGCTCCAATAATCTTTATCAGACTTAATATTTCCTTCACAAATTTTTACAAGTTCATCAAACTCTTCATCACTTATGAAAACAGTTTTGTAGCCAATAATTGAGGAGCCCATATAAACTTCCTGAACGAATCCTTTAACCGTAAAATCTCTTGAGATGCCAAGAAAATCAAAACTTATCTTATCACCTACATTAATCTTAAGTCGGTCTTTTGAACCATACGGAAGATATATCTCACCCTTTTTTAGTTCTAATGAATATTCTTTATTTGATATATCATATTTTGATAATTCAGTCGCCTCATTATTATATACAGAAATGGTATCAAACATCTTGGTTACAATATATCCATTACCATCTTCATTTTCACCATTATGAATATTTACACCAATCAATCCATCCTGCACTTCTAAGAAGTTAACCATTTCCGATGCTTCAATTTCTCTTTGATAATCCTCTGTAAACACTCCATACTTAAAGAATGCACAGATTGTACCCTTATCTTCGTATTCAAATGCATTCTGAATTGCATTTTTATAATTCTTCCAAACGCCGATTATTGATATAACACTTATTACAATAAATACATTTAGAAGCATAAAGCCAACAGCTATACCCTTCTTACTTCTAATTCCAGCTTTAACAAGCGTAATAATTTCCATATCCTCTTCCTTTCTATAGGTAAATGAATCTTCTAATCCTTCAGCACCTACCAGTCAAGGGATTCAAGCCACGCATTAATCTGTGCTTCACGGGCTTTCTTATCCTGAAGAAGATTTCCATCCTTATCCTTCTCACCATAGCGAGAAAGCTCCAACTCTCCAACTATATTCCCATCTTCCAGATATAGTATTCTATCTCCCCTAAGAGCCGCTTTTATATCATGAGTAACCATCAATATACTTTGTCCCTCATCACTTAGTTCTGTGAGAAGATCTAAAACATCATTTGTATTTTTCCTATTTAATGCTCCTGTTGGTTCATCCGCAAAAAGTATTGCAGGATCATTGATAACCGCCCTGGCTATTGCACATCTCTGCTGTTCTCCACCAGATACTCTAGAAGGAAGATGATTCTTTACATCAGAAATCCCCATTCTTTCAAGAAGCTCCTCCGCCCTTTTCTTAGTATCAGCAGCCTTTCTTTCTTTATTTAAATATCCTGTTACAGATACATTTTCCAATAGGGTTAAATTCTTCACAAGATGCATTTGCTGAAATACAAAACCAAACTCTTTAGCTCTAAGCTGACTTAACATCTTATCCTTTACAGTAGTTATGTTAACCTCATCTATGTCATCATAATTCTGCTTTTGACCCGTATTCCTTCTATATATAACATCTCCTGCTGTGGCCTTATCCATTCCAGAAAGCGCATAAAGAAGTGTTGATTTTCCTGAACCAGATGCGCCCATTATCACGGTAAAATCTCCTGCATAAATATCAAGATCAACATTTGTCAGGACATGCAACTGTTCTCCATTGTTGGCAAATGTTTTCTGAACACCTTTAGCAGATAGTATTACCTCTTTATTATTCATCATATTTTTCTCCCGATATTTTTTATATAATCCATAAGCATATTCGGTGAATTATTGTTCTATATAAGAATCCAGAACAAAAAGTTTAAAATAAAAGGTACCGCTTACGCTTTCGCTCACAGTACCTTTATATCATAATTCATATTAAGAAGTTATTAAATGCCCATTTTTACTGAAGCAGAATTATCTCATAAATCGTTATTCCAATGGTAACAAGGGTGAAAAGTATAAATCCAAAGTTACCAAATACAATCTTTGCAGCTCCTTTTTCTGGAAGCATTGATTCAGTATTATCCAACATCCACTTTTTATGTACATTCCAAACAATAAATACTACAAAACCTAAAACCACCATAACTAATATGAAATTAGCAAATGCCAGATACAGTAGGAATCCTGGATCCGTATACATTTTAGTGACTTGATCCCTAATCGCAGGATCATTTAAATCCGCATCTCTAAGACTGGTAACAATATCCATATCCATCATCCTCGATAAGAATATCGGAACAGCACCATGAATAAAATTCATGCACATATGTAATATTATGGAATATCTTATCTTCCCGGTTTTTGTATAAACAAATGCAAACAGCATTCCTATACATGTGGTGTAGAAAAACTGATATATATTTGTATGGAAAAGTCCAAACATGAGCCCCGAAAGAAGAATAGCATAAAACTTATCATACTGTCCTATCTTATCAATTAGAAGTTTTCTATATGACAGCTCTTCAAAAATCGGGCCAAGAATTACAGCAAATATAATAGTTGGAAAAATTTCCTGTTTATTAATAAGTTCAATAGTAGTATTCTGCAAAGTTAGGCCTGTTATCTTTTCTAAAACACTTATAATCACAAGACCGATAAGATTCATTACTATAGCAAAAAATGTTACCATAGCATAAACCTGAACTAAGTCTAGAACTTTCATGTCATGTTCTTCCGGCTTTTTCGAGGGAAGCTTCGATGCACATAAAAGACATGCAGGAAAACCTATAGCCCATATCGGCATAAGTCCCAATATATATACTATCCAGCTGTTATCAAATATCTTCGAATCCAAATTTTTTAGCGCAAACTCCATAATTAATGAAGCAGCCTGCATTACTATACCAAATACTGCGAAACTGATTCCCAGCCATCTATATTTCTTTTTTAATTCTGAATATTCCATAATTTCTCCGAGTTCTTTTTCTATTCTACTCTTTCATATTCTTAAGCTCTGAATATGCCATAGGAATGGACATAAAAGTTGTTATAATATCTGCGCAGGTCTGAGTTATCTGAACACCCAATAAACCCATAAAAAGAGGTAAAATCAAAATCAGCGGTATAAAACATAGACCATTTCTAGCAGATGCCAGAATACTTGCTTTTACACCCTTTCCCATTGACTGAAGCATCATATTGGTTATTACAATAGGTGCTGATAGTGGAAGTACTACAGCCTGACACTTAAGGGCCAATGTACCTATCTCTATTACTGCAGCATCATCTCTGAACCATCCAACTATATCCGGCGCAAAGATGAAACAAATACTAGCAATGACAAATAGGAATATGAATCCCCATTTTACGCAGAAGAAATACCCTTCTCTTACTCTCTTTAGTATCCCGGCTCCATAGTTAAATGAAACAACTGGCTGATATCCCTGACCAAATCCTATAAGAGCTGACAGCATCATCAGGAACACTCTGGATACAATTGACATTCCTGCAATAGCTGCGTCACCACCATATTGTCCTGCGAATCTGTTAAGTAGCAAAGTGGAAATGGCAGCTAGTCCCTGTCTCAAAAGAGATGGAGCTCCACCATTTGCAAGCTCCAAAAGATAGAAACTATTTATATGTATATTCTTAAAATGTATCTTGATATTTTCTCCTCTTCTGCTTCCAATGAAGAGAACTGTAAAGCTGGTAATCTGTCCGGCAACCGTAGCCATTGCCGCTCCTGTAACTCCCCATCCAAGTACCAATATAAGAAGGGGATCAAGGAAAACGTTTATAACTGCGCCACACATAAGTCCACACATAGCATAGACCGCATTTCCCTGAAATCTCAGCTGATTATTTATGACAAACTGTCCCATCATAAATGGAGCACCTATGAGGATTATCCTCATATAATTTTCTGTTTCGTGGAGTGTATCGCCAGAGGTTGCTCCCAGCCAGCCTGCTATCTGATGAACAAATATATTTCCAACTATAGCAAGTATGGTTCCAAGAATAAGTGCCACAGCAAAACCAGTGGCAGCCATCTCATTTGCTTCTTTCTTTTTACCGGCTCCCAGCATTCTGGAAAGATAATTTCCAGAGCCGTGTCCACAGAAAAAACCAAGGGACTGAATTACAGCCATAACAGAAAAGACAAGACCCACTGCTGCTGTCGCCTCAGTGGATATCTTGCCTACAAAATATGTATCTGCCGAATTGTAAAGTGCCGTTACCAACATGCTGATAATAGTCGGTATAGATAGCTTGACTATCAGCTGTGGAATCGGTGTTTCCGTCAACATCTCTCTTCGAGACATCTTTTCACTCATACTATTTTTCCTTATTATCCTTACAGTGCAGCCTTGAATGCAGCAAGGAGATCTGAATACTCCTCGTATGCAGGAAGGTCAGGATAATCCTTCTTAATCTGCTCTGTTGATCTAAACAGGAATCCCGCTTTACTTGCCTGAATCATGGCAAGATCATTAAAGCTGTCACCTGTTGCAATTGTGTCAAAACCACAAGACTGAAGAGCCTTTACTGTTGTAAGCTTAGACTTTTCACATCTCATCTTGAATCCTGTAATCTTTCCATCTTCAGCAACTTCAAGTGTATTACAGAAGATAGTTGGCATTCCCAACTTAACCATAAGTGGCTTTGCAAACTGTTCAAATGTATCACTTATGATGATAACCTGTGAAACATCTCTTAACTCATCAAGGAACTCTTTTGCTCCTGGAAGTGGATCAATCTTTGCGATAGTCTCTTGAATTTCCTTAAGTCCAAGTCCATGCTCTTCAAGTATTCCAAGTCTCCAGTTCATAAGCTTATCATAGTCTGGTTCGTCTCTTGTAGTTCTTTTCAGCTCAGGTATACCACTTGCCTCAGAAAATGCAATCCATATTTCAGGTACAAGTACTCCTTCAAGATCCAGACAACAAACATTCATTCCCATTATTTTTCCTCACTTCTTTAAGTATATATTTTTTGTTTTTTTTATTTACTATTTAATATCAGTTTGTATACCCTACATTGCATCCAATGCCTGTCGGATATTTGCAGTGTAAATGATTTCTACGCCAAGCCCTTCTATATCTTTACAGTAATTAGACTTCGGTATTATTGCCTTGGTATAACCCAACTTAGCAACCTCTTTAATACGCTGCACTATATTACGCACAGCTCTTATCTCACCCGCAAGTCCTATCTCACCAATTATCACTGTCCTGTCATCAATAGCCCTATCTCTAAATGAGGATGCTATAGCCATAACAATTCCAAGATCAGTAGAAGGATCATTTATCTTCAGTCCACCAGCTACATTTACATAGCAGTCACAGCCCGAAAGACTGATCCCGCCTCTCTTCTCTAACACCGCTGTAAGAAGATTAACTCTATTATAATCAACACCAACGCTGGTCCTTCGAGGCATACTAAAGCTGGAGTCAGTACATAACGCCTGAATCTCTACCAGCATAGCTCTGGTTCCTTCTATTAAACACACAACCACAGAACCCGAAGATTTCTCTGGTCTTCCAGTCAAGAAAAACTCTGACGGATTTAGAACTTCTTCCAGTCCCCTGTCGGTCATGTTAAATACGCCAATCTCATTTGTCGAACCAAATCGATTCTTATTAGCTCTTAGAAGCCTGAAGCCACCACTCTCGTCCCCTTCAAAGTAAAGCACAGAATCCACCATATGTTCCAGCGTTCTTGGTCCGGCTACAGTTCCTTCCTTAGTAACATGTCCAACTATAAATACAGCCGCATCCTTCTGCTTTGCAACCTGAAGTAATCTGGAAGTAACCTCGCGCACCTGGGATATGGTTCCTGGCGCCGCTTCCACATTTGCAGCCTCTATAGTTTGAATAGAATCTATAACCACAACCTCCGCAGCAAGGCTATCTATCTGGTTCTCAATATTATCCATATCATTATCACTAAGAAGCATCAATCGTTCTTCGATTAGAGCTTCTTTTAGAGCTTCTTTATCACTTCCAGCTGTCCCACCAAGTCTCACAGCTCTGGACTTTATCTGAGACATGGATTCCTCACCGGAAACATAGAGAACCTTCACATCGTCCTCCACCAGATTACGGCACATCTCAAGAAGAAGTGTGGATTTTCCAATTCCTGGATCACCACCCACTAGAACAAGAGAACCCTTTACTATTCCGCCCCCCAACACTCTGTCCAGCTCTGAAATCCTAGTAGCAATCCTGCTCTCTTCAGAAGATGAAACATTCTTAATGCTGGTAGCTTTAGGTCTGTCTGATGCAGCTATAGTTTTATTAGATCTGGTTTTAGTGACCTTTTCCTCCACAAATGAGTTCCAGGCTTTACAGAAAGGACATTGACCAAGCCAACGGCTATATTCATTTCCACATTCTTTACAGTAGAAAATCTGTTTTTCTTTCGCCAATTTATCCTCCTATTATCCAAAAGAATATATGTTATTTCTTCTGGATGAAAACCTTTACCTGATCATTTGACTCAAGCTCAACGCTGATACTAAGCTTTCCACCAAGGTTAGTCTTCATCTCACCAAGCTTTTCATCATCTATTTTTACGATATATTCTGTCTCTGGCTCAAGTTCAAGAGTAACCTGTGCATCTCTATCACCTTCAACCTCAAAACCAACAGTTGATTCAGTTGCCTTAAATGAATGAACTGTAGTTCCTGGAACAGACTCATATACGAACATTCCATTCTTCTCAAGCTTTGTAATCTCATTAAAGGTCTTAATCTTATATACATCCCCCTTATACTCAAAGCCGTCTTTCTTTGTTTTCTCTCCTAACTCATAATTTCCGAAGCCGATAGCTTCTCCTTCTTCTCTTATAAGTTCATCAATAACAGCCATTTTTTTACCTCCTAAAGCTTATTATCAAGTGTATTATATTTCTGTTTCACCGAAAACTTAATCTCTTCTCCCGGTACGGATACAGATACCGTATCACCTTTTTTTATTTCTCCTGAAAGAAGCATCTCTGATAGAGGATCCTCAATATATTGCTGAATCGCTCTTCTAAGAGGTCTTGCTCCAAATTTTTTATCAAAGCCCTTCTCGGAAATGAACCTCTTAAGCTTCACACCATATGAAAGTTTTATGCTGCTGTTTTCAAAGATTCTATTCTTAAGTTCTCTAAGCATCAAGTCAGCAATTTCAAGAACCTGTTCTTCCCCAAGTGCTCTAAATACTATTATATCATCAAGTCGGTTAAGGAATTCAGGTTTAAATAACTCTTTTACAGAATCCATAACTCTTGATTTCATTTCCTCATGACTTGCGTCTTCACTATTATTTGTTACAAATCCCATGGACTTAGGATCTATAATCTTCTCAGCCCCAAGATTTGAAGTCATGATAATGATGGTATTCTTAAAGTTAACATGTCTGCCCTGTGAATCAGTTATGACACCGTCATCCAGCACCTGAAGCAACACATTGAATACATCAGGATGTGCCTTCTCAACCTCATCAAACAGAACTACACTGTATGGATTTCTGCGTACCATTTCTGATAGCTGTCCACCCTCGTCATAGCCCACATATCCAGGTGGTGAACCAATCAGCTTAGACACATTATGCTTCTCCATATATTCGGACATGTCCACGCGAATAAGGCTTTTCTCATTTCCAAACAGCGCTTCCGCAAGTGCCTTTGAAAGTTCAGTCTTTCCAACACCCGTAGGTCCCATAAAGAGAAATGCACCAATTGGCCTGTCTGGAGACCTAAGCCCTGCACGATTTCTCTTAATCGCACTGGCAACCGCTTTAACCGCTTCACTCTGACCTATAACCCTGTTACTGAGAGTCCTATCAAGATTAATAATCTTTGTCTGCTCAGTCTCAGTAAGTCTAGCAACCGGTATCTTGGTCCAAACTGCCACAACCTCAGCAATATCATCTTCTGTAACAATTTCACCACTGCGAGAAGATATATTTTCACCTTCTCTAAGGATTTCCAGATTATCCCTGATCCGTCCTGCACAAATCATCTCTCCACTCTTAAGAGCCTCGTCCAGTTCTTCATTTAGAAACTTGATATCTTCAGAAATGTGTGTATAAGCAAAATCCTCAGGAACCTTACCAAGCTTAACCCTTGAACAAGCTTCGTCCACCAAGTCGATAGCTTTGTCAGGAAGAAAACGGTCATTGATATATCTTTCAGAATAATCTACCGCAGCTTCTAAAGCTTCATCAGTTATTGTTACATCATGAAATGTTTCATATCGCTTTTTTAATCCCTTAAGGATTTCAAGTGTTTCAGCCTTACTTGGTTCCTCAACCGTGACTGGCTGAAAACGCCTTTCAAGAGCCGCATCCTTCTCAATATATTTTCTATATTCTTCAAGAGTAGTTGCTCCTATTACATGAAGCTCACCTCTGGAAAGTGCTGGCTTAAATATATTTGCTGCATCATGGGTTCCTTCAGAACCACCTGCGCCTATAAGTGTATGTAACTCATCAATAAAGAGAATTATATCCGGATCATTTTTCAGCTCATCTATGGTATTCTTCAGTCTTTCCTCAAAGTCACCTCTGAATCTTGTACCTGCCAGCATACCTGAAAGATCAAGACTGAGTATCCTCTTCCCCTTAAGATTTTCGGGAACATTATTCTCATGTATCAGCTGTGCCAGTCCCTCAACTATGGCAGTCTTACCAACTCCCGGCTCACCAACAAGGCAGGCATTATTCTTCGCTCTACGACCAAGTATCTGCATAACGCGGACTGTCTCATTATATCTTCCTACTACAGGATCAAGACTTCCAAGTTCAGCTTCCATGCTGAGATCTCTGGCAAATTGATCAAGAGTCGAACTGCTGCTCTTTTTATTTGCAGTAGCTTTCTTCCTCTCATCTATCACAAGTAATTCCATGTACTTTTTCACTAGATCAAACTTCACTCCACTTGCGATAAGAAGATTCTGGCAGAGAGCATTTGGCTGAATATTCTTATTCTTAAATATCTGCCAAATGTCCAGATTTCTGTCCTTGATTATATTTAGAAGCAGAAGCTCTGTACCTACTTCGGAAAGTCCCAGCATCTCTGCATCTTTTCTGGCATTCTCCAGAATTCCAAGGGTTCTTACTGTATATTCATTTTTAAAATCACTGTGTTTAACCTTGCTGACTTCCTTCTCCAGAACACTTACAAGACTTCTGATATCCTCTGTATTTATACCATTCTTTACTAAAACACGATAAGCCAGACCTTTTTGCCGCGAATAAATCGCGACAAAAATGTGCCTGGCATCAATATAGTCATTACCTATTCTTTTCGCCCATATTGCAGAGCTTTCAAGTGTTGCATCTGCAAGTTCTGAATATTTAACTTCTGGGAATTCATCTGGGTATTCAGACCTATTTTTCATCGATTGCTTTTCCTATATCATTTCTCATGTATTTGTTTTCAAAGTCGATAAGTTTTGTTGCTTCATAAGCATTTGCTCTAGCCTCTACTAGATTTGAACCAAGTGCAGTTACACCGAGAACTCTTCCTCCATTTGTAACAACCTTCTTAGTTCCATCTTCAGCTTCTACAAATTTTGTTCCAGAATGGAATACGAAATAACCTTTCTTATCTGCAAAGTTCTCAAGGCCTTTAATCTCAAAGCCCTTCTTATAGGATACTGGATAACCGTCAGAAGCAAGCATTACACATACAGCTGCATTATCCTCAAACTGAAGATCTATCTTATCAAGAGTTCCATCAGCACAAGCTTCCATAACCTCAACAATATCATTCTTAAGACGAGGAATAACTACCTGAGCTTCAGGATCACCAAATCTTGCATTAAACTCTAACACCTTTGGTCCCTTTGGTGTAAGCATAAGTCCACAGAAAAGAACTCCCTTAAATGGTCTTCCTTCTGCAGCCATAGCATCTATTGTTCTCTGATATACATTTTCCTCACAGAACTTTGCTACTTCATCTGTATAGAAAGGACTTGGTGAAAATGTTCCCATACCACCTGTGTTAAGTCCTGTATCTCCATCACCAGCTCTCTTATGATCCTGAGCTGAAGTCATTGGAAGGATTGTCTTTCCATCTGAGAAACAGAGAACTGAAACCTCACGACCAGTCATAAATTCTTCGATAACAACTTTATTTCCAGCGTCACCGAACTTTTTATCAACCATGATTTCCTGAATTCCTGCTTTAGCCTCTTCCAATGTCTGACAGATAAGTACACCCTTACCAAGAGCCAGTCCATCAGCCTTAAGTACATATGGAGCTTCCTGAGTCTCAAGATAAGCGATAGCAGCATCTGCATCCTCAAATGTTTCATAGGCCGCTGAAGGTATATCATACTTCTTCATCAAATCCTTTGAAAATGCCTTTGATGCCTCAATTATAGCTGCATTCTTTCTTGGTCCAAAAGTCTTGATTCCTTCATCAAGAAATGCATCTGC
Organism: uncultured Lachnospiraceae bacterium; assembly: GCA_946538525.1. GTDB lineage: Bacteria > Bacillota > Clostridia > Lachnospirales > Lachnospiraceae > Eubacterium_Q. The sequence continues at coordinate 2,034 of CAMNGU010000005.1, read as the reverse complement.
AACACCTGCTGCAAGAGGATCATCCGGTGCAACTATAACGAAATCAATTTCCTTTTCCTTAGCAAAGGCAACTAATGCAGGTGCATCCATAACTGATATATCTACGCACTCGGCTAACTCCGCAATACCTGCGTTACCTGGTGCAGCATAAAGCTTGTCACATTTTGGGCTCTTTGCTACTGCCCATGCTATTGCGTGCTCGCGTCCGCCACCGCCTACGATCAAAATTTTCATTTTACAAATCTCCTTTATCTCATAATATTCACAGTCTTCAAAATTATTGAAGGATCCGCAAATACTTATCTAGTTTCTCATATCTCCAGCTTTATTATAAACAACCTTACCATTTGCAATCATGTCAATAGCCTCTGGAAGAATCTTCCATTCAGCCTCTTCCATAATTCTTCTCTGAAGTGTTTCAGGTGTATCGCCCTCCTGAACATAAACTGCCTTCTGCAATATGATAGGGCCTGTATCAGTACCAGCATCAACAAAATGAACTGTTGCGCCTGATACCTTTACACCTCTCTCCAATGCAGCCTTATGAACCTTAAGTCCATAATAACCTGTACCACAGAAAGAAGGAATAAGTGAAGGATGAATATTTATAATCTTTCCTTCATACTTCTCAATAACCATCTCAGGAATAACAACAAGGAATCCTGCAAGTACAATAAGATCTGGCTTATATTCATCCAGCTTTGCAAGAAAAGCCTTGTTAAAGGAAGATCTATCCGGAAAATCCTTTGGTGAGATAACTTCATTTTTTATCCCAGCCTTTTCAGCTCTTTCCAGAGAATAAACTCCATAATTATTACTGATAACACCAACTATCTCAGTATTTGTGATAGTTCCATCTGCTACCGCATCAATTATTGCCTGAAGGTTTGTTCCACCACCAGATACTAAAACGAGAACTTTCATCTTATTTCTCCTTTAAACGATATCAACGCCCTTGTCGCCACTGATAACCTCACCAAGAACCCAAGCCTTGTCTCCTGTTGAAGCAAGCGCTTCAATTGTCTTTTCAGCATCAGCAGGATCAACTGCAAGCACCATACCAACGCCCATGTTGTATGTATTATACATCATCTGCTCAGCTATATCGCCCTTTGATGCAAGAAGCTTAAAGATAGCTGGAACTTCATATGAATTCTTCTCAACCTTAGCTCTAACACCCTCAGGAAGCATTCTAGGAATATTCTCATAGAAACCACCACCTGTAATATGGCTGCAGCCCTTAACTGTAACTCCAGCAGCCTTAACAGCCTTAAGGCCATGAACATAGATTCTTGTTGGCTCAATAAGTGCCTCACCAAGAGTCTTTCCTAATTCATCATAATATGTATCAAGGCTTTCCTTTGTCATCTCAAATACTTTTCTAACAAGCGAAAAACCATTGCTATGTACACCTGAAGAAGCGATACCAATAAGTGTATCACCTGGCTTGATATTCTCGCCTGTGATAAGGTCCTTCTTATCTACAACACCAACTGCAAAACCGGCAAGATCATAATCATCCTCTGGCATAAGTCCAGGATGCTCTGCTGTCTCACCACCAACAAGTGCTGCATCTGACTGACGACAACCTTCTGCAACTCCGCTAACAATGCTAGCAATCTTTTCTGGATAATTCTTTCCACAAGCTATGTAATCCAGGAAGAAAAGTGGTTCACCACCTGAGCAGGCAATATCATTTACGCACATTGCAACTGCATCTATACCAATAGTATCATGTTTATCCATAATGAACGCAAGTTTAACCTTTGTTCCGCATCCATCTGTTCCAGAAAGAAGAACAGGTTCATCCATTTCCTTTATTTTACTCAAGTCAAATGCTCCAGCAAAACCTCCAAGACCACCTAACACCTCAGGTCTCATTGTCTTCTTTACATGCTCTTTAATGAGCTCCACTGATTTGTATCCCGCTTCGATATCAACACCAGATTTCTTGTAATCCATGATTTCTCCTCTCTGAATTAAAAAATTTAAAATTTTTTATATATAAATTATAAATAATTATATAGATAATTA
>CAMNGU010000004.1 GCA_946538525.1 uncultured Lachnospiraceae bacterium | reverse complement strand
TGCGTCCACGGGAGGATTCGAACCTCTGACCTACCGCTTAGGAGGCGGTCGCTCTATCCAGCTGAGCTACGCAGACAAAATAACAACAGAACATATTTTACTTGATATGTGTGATTTGGTCAAGTTATATAATTGATTTTGAACCGTTAGTCTAATATAGGTAAGTAATCGTTTATCTGACATATTCTGTCATTATAATTGATGTAATGAAGCACCACATGAATTACAGTTAAATGCATTAAAGTAATTGACTGCACCACAAACTGGACATTTAAGCTGCATATTTCTAACTGGTGGTGGGGTAATCTGTTTAGCTGGTGTACCATAATCAGGAGTTGTTGGATTATGATTTTGGTTACTGCCAGCAGAGCCTTCTGAATTAAATTGTAAGAAAGGCTGCGCATTACTGTTCTGATAATTTGCAGTTCCATATTGTTGATTCATTTGCTGATAGTTACCAGCGCTCGTCTGTATGTTTTCCTGTGGATTATATTGAGATGTGGAGGAAACTGCTTCAGGATGGAAGTTATTATTCTGACTAACCACCTGAGGATTATATGTCTCCTTTTGCCCTACAATAGGTGGAGCGAATTGAGAATTGCCACTATACTGCTCTGAGTAATTATATCCGCCGTATGTAGGAGCTTCATATCCTCCATAAGCCTGGTAAGGATCTGCTGCAGGTCCAACCCAGTACTGTCTGTACTGAGGAGCAACATACATTTTCTCGTTATTTTTTCTTGCTTTTACAATTCTTATAATCGTAAATATATCAGCAATGATTACAAATATTACAAATATAATGAAGAAAAGTGCTCTTCCTGTGAAGAGACAGAAATCATAAAAACCATGTAAACTACATGCTATTAAAAATCCAGTAAGGAGACTGATACGACAGCCACGACGATCACCGTAGGATTTAAGGAATTTTGCATTTCCGTAATAATATCCCATAAAGATTGCACACATAGCGTGGGCAGGAATAGCAAGGAGACTTCTCTGAATTCCTAATGTTAGAACACCTTTTAGTGTTCCTGAGGTACCGCTAAGAAGATAGATAACATTTTCAATAGCAGCGAAGCCCATGGAACCAAACAAACAATAAACTATTCCGTCAAATTTGTAGTTAAAATGTTTATTTCTCCATGTAACAAGATAGGCTGCTAGGAATTTAACAGATTCTTCTATTATAGCAACTCCGAAAAAAGCAGAAATTGCATGATAAGTTATCTCGCCAACTCCACCAAATGTTACTCCAAGAACAAGCTCAGCAAGGGCTTCGAGGGCTATTGCTGGAATAGCAGAAAGAATTCCAAGTCCAAATATTTTAAGAAGAAGACCAATAGGTTCTCTCTCGTGATTGTCTTGAAGATATATGAAGATCATCATTGCGACGGCAGGTAGAACTGCAATCAGTATGATCACCGGTGTACTTATAACCATAAAACTTTCTCCTAATATAGTTGATTTATGGCTAAGTATAACACCTACTCGTTGTCTGTGTCAAAATTACCAAATGGGTTTCTCATTTTAATGATGGCATCTGCTAGTATAGGATTTTCTATTAGAAAATGAATTGCAGGAGACATATTATTTGAAATTAAAACCCATGGTTTTTCACTATCACCCATTCTTATCTGAATATTTTTGAAGCCGGAGGTCGACAGTTCCTCCATATCTAGAGATGGGCTTTTCTTTGCTGCCTTTCTAGTTAGTTCAACATGTTCCATATAGGTTTCAAATGTATATGGCAGGGTTATTTCACCGAAGCCTAGGCTTAGAGGAATAAATGTTGGACTTCTATTAAATTCATCTTCTGTAAAAACATTAAATTTGGTATAAACATGCTTTTTAGTCAGCATATCTTTAAAAAGATCATCCTCTATAGTATGAGTATATTTAACCTGCTGAAGGATAGCTTCTCGGGTTATACCGTCAGAAATATCCTTTTCCTCTTTACTTGATAAGTATTGGTCTATCATCATGTTTAGCAATTTATCTGATAAAGTAGTAAGAGGTGGAGCATATAAAATACTTGAAAATGAAGCTGACATATCTAAGTGTTCGCGAAAATCATTATAAAAATCATTTCGATTTTCCTGCCTATATATTTTCATAAGTGGCTTAGCCAGTTGTATCATTTCCTTAGCTCTTGCTCTAAGGAAGTCGACTTCATTTTGATTTTGGGTTAGATAGTATAGGCCATTATTTCTTGATCCATATATACTTGTTCCATAAAGAGCTACTGAACTGGCTGAATAAGTTGCATGATTGAAAATGTGGTCATACATATCTTCAAAATAGTAAGGGATTATCTGGCCAGTCATATATAGAGGAAGCCATGCTTCCAATCCCACTAAAAGCTCCTGAAATGGGCGATCCAAATTGTGAATTATATGAATGTTATGCCCTTTTTTAACAAGAAAGGAAAGACCTTTCATATATTCCATCAAAAAGTTTTTGTCAATCATATCCATCATGGACATGTCATTATACATGTAGATATCATCGGTTGATTTTGAAAGGATAGCTGAATGCATAAAATCAATCTCACCCTTTTTCATTTCATCTATTCCAAAATAATATTTATTGGAAGGAATTTTCTGAGTGTCGGGAGAAAGTTTGCTATTCTTAAGGGAGTCAGCATTAAAAAAGTCAGCATTAAGAAAGTCTGCATATTCAAAGTTATCCAGAGCATTTAAAACATTGATCATGGATGTGTTGTCCTGACGAAACCATTTCAGAATATAATTTTTTCTTGCCTCCTCAGTATTTAAGTCATCTTCTGGTGCAAAAATCAGCTCTGAGAGAATATGAATGTCCTTTATATCCAGATTTTTGGAAATGTAATCCGCAATTTCATTTAAAAAGATATCTACATCGGAGGGGTATCTCTGTGCAGAAAAAACACGGGATATAAATGAAGCATCATAATTTAGCGACTTAGCAATATCAGCCTGCTTAAGGTGAAGTTCGTTAATTAGTTTAGTTGCCTTATAAAAAGCCTGATTTGCAAAGTTCGTTCTATATGTAAGGGAAGCAAGCAGCTGGTTGTAAACTTGCTTTTCGTCTTTTTTATTATTTGAGAGTAAACATATTCCCTTAGCAAGTTTATTGATAATATCACTGTCAGGAGAAGGCGTTCTTTCCCTAGTTCTATATCTGCTGATTACTGAAGAAGAGATTCCGGAGGCGTTTGCTAATTCCTTAGCACTGCAACCAATCTCATTAATATATGAATCTATTATTTGGTAAAATTCCATACTATTTCCTCATAAACTAATATTTGACTATATAGTCAATTCTAGCATCTATTGACTAAACAGGCAATTAAATAATCCATATATTATTTTGGAATATCGTTGTTATTAGTATGGGAATGTGATAGATTATTTTGTGATAGAGTATACTGTGATAGGTTATAAAAAATTTGTAAGAGAGAAAGCTATGAAAACAAGAATTATAAATGAAACATATGGTGTTTTACATTATCAAAATGATATTGCAAGACTTGGAAGACGCGCACTCATAGTAATGGGCAAGCATTCAGCAAAGAAAAATGGCTCACTTATGGAGCTTCAGGAAGCTCTTAGAGCTACAGATACAGAATATGTTATATACGATAAAATAGAAGAGAATCCATCTGTGGAAACCGTTTGGGATGCCCGTAATATGGGTGTCAGCAAAGGAGTTGACTTTGTCATTGGTTTAGGAGGTGGTTCTGCAATGGATGCAGCGAAGGCCATTTCCTTACTTATCTTTCAGGCGAAGAAGGGAGTGGAGTATCTTTATCAGAGACCGCTTAGTGATGAAATTGATGAAGAGGGAAATACTTTGACTTATCCTGTTGTTGCCATTCCAACAACCTGTGGAACTGGTTCTGAAGTAACAGGTGTATCAGTTCTTACCAGACACGACCTTAAGACGAAAAAAAGTCTTCCACATAGAATTTATCCAGATATAGCTATCCTTGACCCAAGATATCTAATGTATGCGCCTTATTCTATACTCAGGAACACTGCTATCGATGCAATGGCTCATTTAATTGAAAGCTATATAAATCTTAACTCTACAAGTGTAACTCGAAAACTGGTTCTGGAGGGTCTTCGCCTTTGGAGCAGAGGAAAGAGTGTTATTCTTGGTGACAGAAAGGTAGGATATAACAAGGATGTAAAGATGGGCAGCGCATCAGATTATTCAAGAAAGAGTAATCCAGATAAAGCGGCTGCAGATGAAGCAACAGATCTTAAAATTTTAAATGATATGCTGATGGCTTCAAATATTGCAGGAAAAGCTATTGCTATAACCGGAACATCTCTTCCACATGCCCTTAGTTATAGATTAACTTATCAGGCTGGGGTTGCTCATGGTCCTGCAACAGGTATATTCCAGCCAGGATTCATTAAGTATGCAGATGAGGAAACTCAAAAGCAGTTACTAAGAGCTATGGATTTTAAGGATCTTGATGAGTTTAAGGCATTTCTCGGAAAAACCTGTGACATTGGAAATATAAGTGATTTGGATTATAGTCTTATAGTAGAAAATTCTATAAAGGATATTTTGGCTGATCCAGCAAGGATTGAAAAGGTTCCATATCCGGTTAATAGAGAAGTTTTAGAAGATATAGTGTCATAAACTATGTAAAAACTGGCACAAAATTCCTAAAAAACTGGAAGTTTTTGTGACATATTTCCCAAAATAAAAAAGTTTTTAAAAAAGAGGTTGCAAATAAAAAACTATTGTAATATACTATCCAAGTACTTCGGAAGAGAAAATATCTTCTAATTTAATCTTTCGGGCCGCTAGCTCATTTGGTAGAGCACCTGACTCTTAATCAGGGTGTGCGGGGTTCGAGCCCCCGGCGGCCCACTCCAGGAGGGCTGAGGACTTTGTGTAGGCAAGGTTTTTGGCCTTTTCTTATTATCTGATGATTGTTATGGTCATGCAGGTAGGACTGCTTTGCAGGTTTGTTCAGCGTTTGCATGACGAGGTGGCAAGAAGCAAAGAGGATAAAAATGTATATCGATAGAAATGATACAATATGTGCCATTGCAACTGGGCTTGGAAAATCCGCTATTGGAAAGATAAGAGTAAGCGGACCCGAAGCTATAGAAATATGCAATGGTATTTTTATTGGAAAAAAAAGAATATCAGAGATGGAAACTTTTACTGCTGCATTTGGCCGAATCTATGATGAGGGTAGGCAGTACGATGAAGTTATAGCGTTAGTTATGAAAGCGCCCCATACATATACGACTGAGGACACGGTGGAGTTGGATCTTCATGGTGGTCCTTTTGTAATGAAAAGGGTTATGGAGCTACTGGTAAGTAAAGGAGCAAGGGTTGCAGAACCAGGTGAATTTACAAAGCGTGCATTTCTAGGTGGAAGAATTGATATGACAGAGGCAGAGGCTGTTATGGATGTCATCAATTCTGAAACAGATATGGCTCTAAATGCTTCTCTTAATCAGCTTTCGGGAAATTTAAGAGATGAGATCTCTGATATTAGAGAAAAGCTAATCTATAACACAGCATATATTGAGTCAGCAATAGATGATCCTGAACACTATGAATTGGATGGCTATGCAGAAACTCTTCAGGATACAGTAAATGAAATCTTAGAAAGACTGGATAAGCTTCTGGCTGGATTCGATGAAGGTCGTCTTATTAGAGAGGGAATTAATACAGCAATAGTAGGAAGACCTAATGTAGGAAAATCTTCTATACTTAATACTCTCCTTGGGGAAGAGCGTGCAATCGTAACAGATATTGAAGGAACTACAAGAGATACACTTGAGGAATATATAAGCCTTGATGGAATAGTTCTTAAACTTATAGACACTGCAGGAATAAGAGAAACTGAAGATAAGGTTGAACAAATTGGCGTAGATAAAGCAAGAACAAGTATCTCTTCTGCTGATCTTGTACTTCTTGTACTAGATGGATCGGATGATATTACAGAGGATGATAAAAATCTAGTTAAAAGCATTACAGATAAGAAAGTGATAGTTCTTGTAAATAAGAGCGATAAAGAAGAAAGTTTTAATGCAGACAGGATAAGAGATTTACTGGCTAAAGAATTTAAAGATGAGCTTCCTGCCATAATCGAGTTTTCTGCTAAGACAGGTGGTGGAAAGGATCTGCTTAAAGCAAAAATCTCAGAGTTGTTCTATGAGGGCCATTTAGACTATAATAGTGAAGTGCGAATCACTAATGTTCGTCACAAAGGTCTCGTAGTTGATGCAGAAGAAAGTTTGAGAAAGGTTCTTCAAAGCATTGAAGATGGAGTTGGCGAAGATTTTTATACCATAGACTTAATGGCAGCATATGAGTCGTTGGGAACAGTGATTGGAGAATCACTGGAAGATGACCTGGCAGATAAGATATTTAAGGAATTCTGCATGGGAAAATAGATAAAGAAAATATAGATAGTATAAATACATATACGATATAGAATATACGATATAGAAAAAAAGATATAGAAAAGAAAGAACACATATGAATGTTGAAGAAACCTATGACATAGTAATAGTTGGAGCGGGACATGCTGGCTGTGAAGCAGCACTTGCAACTGCAAGACTGGGATTTGAGACAATCCTATTCACTGTAAGTATGGATAGCGTTGCGCTCATGCCATGTAATCCAAATATTGGCGGAAGCTCGAAGGGCCATCTGGTTCGTGAAATAGATGCACTTGGTGGAGAGATGGGCAAGAATATAGATAAGACTTATATTCAGTCAAAGATGCTTAATGTATCTAAGGGTCCTGCTGTACACTCTCTCAGAGCTCAGGCTGATAAGGGAGAATATACTAAGCAGATGAGAATGACTCTTCAGGCAGAGCCACATCTTACACTTCGTCAGGGCGAGGTTTCTGAACTTATATATGAAGAGATAAATGATAGCGCTGATATAAACTCAGATAAAAAAAATAATATAAATTTAGACGAATCAAATATAGTAAAGCATAGGGTAGTGGGAGTAAAGACATTTTCAGGTGCTGTTTATCATGCAAAGGCGGTTGTACTTTGTACTGGTGTTTACCTGAAGGCTATGTGTATTTATGGAGATACCATCACCTATACAGGGCCAAATGGACTTATGGCCGCTAATCATCTGTCAGACTCTATGACAGAGGGAGGAATTGCTCTTAGAAGGTTTAAGACAGGTACTCCTCCAAGACTTGATAGAAATTCTATAGACTTCTCCAAAATGAGTGAGCAGAAGGGTGATGATCATATTCAGCCATTCTCATTTACCAATAGAGAAGAGGATATTGCGAGAGAGCAGATTTCTTGCTGGCTCACATACACTGGAGAGGAAACTCACAATATAATAAGAGAGAATATTGATAGATCTCCACTTTTTTCTGGTGTTATAAAAGGTACGGGACCTAGATACTGTCCATCCATTGAGGATAAGATCATGAAGTTCCCGGATAAGGACAGACATCAGCTTTTCGTTGAACCAGAAGGAGAGTTCACTTCGGAAATGTACCTGGATGGAATGTCATCCTCCATGCCAGAAGATGTTCAGTATAGAATGGTTCATTCAGTACCAGGATTGGAGAATGCGAAAATAGTGAGACCTGCATACGCAATTGAGTATGACTGTATCTCAGCAACTGATCTGAAACCATCGCTGGAGTTTAAGTCTGTAGCTGGACTATTTTCAGCGGGACAGATAAATGGAAGCAGCGGTTATGAAGAGGCTGGTGCTCAAGGATTGATTGCCGGTATAAATGCTGCAAGACTTCTTCAGGGGAAGGAGCCTGTTGTGCTTTCAAGATCTGATGGCTACATTGGAGTTCTTATTGATGATCTAGTTACAAAGGAAACAAAAGAGCCATATCGAATGATGACTAGCCGTGCAGAGTATCGTCTTCTTCTTAGACAGGATAATGCAGATCTTAGACTTACAGATATCGGTCACGAGATTGGTCTTATTGATGATGCAAGATATTCTATGTTCTGTGAAAAGAGAAATTTGATCAATTCAGAGATTGAACGACTTAAAGAAACTATGTTGGGAGCCAACAAGAAAACTCTAGAGTTTCTAGAGAAGCATAATAGTTCTCCAATACATACCGCCGTTTCGATTGCCGATATCATAAGGAGACCGGAATTTAGTTATGAGTTGGTTGAAGAAATAGATAAGGAGCGTCCAGAATTCCTTTCTTCAAAAAAAGTTAATCTAAAAGTAAATCTAAAAGAAGTAATTGAGCAGATAAATATATCTATTAAGTACGAAGGATATATAGACAGACAGAAAAAACAGGTGTCTCATTTTAAGAAGTTGGAAAATAAGAGAATACCTGCAGATATAGATTACAGTAAAGTAAAGAACCTAAGAATAGAAGCAAGACAGAAGCTGGAGCAGATCAGACCGGAGTCTATAGGTCAAGCTTCAAGAATTTCAGGAGTTTCTCCGGCTGATGTAAATATGATACTTTTATATATTACTATGGCGTAAGTTAGGAGCATACATGAATTACATTGTATTTGACCTGGAGTGGAATCAAAGCCCGATAGGTCAGGCAGGGGAGCATCCAAGGATGCCCTTTGAGATAATTGAGATTGGAGCAGTCAAGGTAAATGACAAGCTTGAGATCATAGATGAATTCAGGCGACTCATCAAACCAAAGCTTTATCCTACACTTCATAAGTATATTCGGGACATTCTTTCTTATGATGAGAAGGAGCTTAAGAAAAATGGAGTGGGCTTCAAGCAGGCATGTACAGAGTTCCTGGAGTGGTGCGGTTCGCCGGATAGTTATATGTTCTGTACATGGGGACCTTCTGATCTTCATTATCTACAAACGAATATGGATTTCTATAGGATGGAAAAACTTCCATTTCCACTTAAGTTCTGTGATATTCAGCAGATTTATGCTGAGAAATATACTGCTGATCACAGTGTGAGTAAGTTGGAGAAGGCTGTAAACTTTCTAAAGATAAAAAGCGAAAGGCCTTTTCACGCAGCTGTAAATGATGCATATTATACGGCCAGAGTACTTGCATGTGGAAAATTTGGAGATATTACTGACAAGTATACTTTTGATGTTTACAGGCATCCAAAGAATAAGGATGAAGAGATTGTTGAATATCATAATAAGGTGATTGATCACATTTCGGGAGAGTATGAATCTCGAGCAGATGCCATGGCAGATGCAGAAATCACTTCAGTAAAATGTTCCAGATGCGGAAGGAAAACTGCTCGTAAGATTGATTGGTTTCAGAATACTAACGGAACAGAGTATGCAGTTGGAAAATGTTTTAGACATGGAAATATGCTGGCATCACTTAAGTTCAAGCCTGCGTCAGACAGTTCAGACAGAGTTTTTGCAATAAAGAAAATTGTTCCAGTTAGCAAAATGAAATATAGGGAAGTTAAAGCCAGACGCGATATGCTAGAAAAAAAGCGTAAGGAGAAGTACCTGAAATATCAGGAAAAGCTGAAGGGCTAAGTCTTTAGATATAAAGAGAAAAGCTGAAGGGAGCCTAAGTTTATAATGGCTCTCTCTTAGCGGTTCCCGGTTTTCTAGGATATGCCTTAGGCGTAGGTTTTTCCTTGCGGATCATAACAAAGCTTCGACTGTTATCTGTATCGGCTAACTGGAAATGAATCACATTTTCCAGTTTTCCCCCAAGAAGTTTTATGGCGCGCTCAGCGGACGCCAGTTCTTCGTCAATATTTCCTGACTTATAAGAAATGAAAAGTCCTCCTACCTTCGCGTATGGAAGGCAATATTCTGTAAGGGTGCTTAAGTTTGCTACAGCTCTTGATGTGACTACATCAAAGGTGTCGCGTAGATCTTTTCTTCTGCCTCCCTCTTCTGCACGTGCATGAATGGTTGTAACATTTTCAAGTCCAAGTGTAGATATAACATTATCAAGAAAGCTAATTCTTTTATTTAGTGAATCTAAAAGTGTTAACTGGATATTAGGATAGGCAATCTTAAGAGGGACGGAAGGAAATCCTGCTCCTGTTCCTACATCAACCATGGTTACAGGCTTTTCAGAAATATATTTCAGTTCTGGAACAGCCGGAATAAGAGAAAGACTGTCTGCAAAATGCTTCAGAGCAAATTCCTCTGGATCAGTTATGGCAGTCAGATTCATTACCTGGTTTTTCTCAATTACCATATTCATGTATGTATCAAACTGTTCGAGCTGTTTCTCAGACAGTGTAATATTCATTTGTTTAGTATAGTAGGATAAATCTTTCATATATAGGTTTCCTTTAGAATTATTAGTTTTTATTCTTGAGATTCTTAAGATACTCTCTAGAATAAGATAACCAGCAAAGAAAATCAATATTAAAGGTTATTCAAATGCCTATCAAAGATGTTTATCAAAGTCTGAAAACATATCTTGTTATCAATAGCTCGAAATCTAAATTGAATTATATCCTATAATTTGATATTATTATTCGGTATAAAGATTTCAAAAATCAAAAATGAAGGTGAGTCATGAAAAAATTAAAAATTGTTGGGTTTAGTTTGGCGGGAGTACAGCTTGTGCTTTCGGTTCTTGTTGTGTATTTTGCATTTTCGACTAAAATGGTGCCTACCGCTTATGGTATAGGTTTAATAGTTGGACTTGCCATACTTTTAGGAGTGGTGATTCTCTTATCAACAAGGAAGAAAAAAGCGACAAATATAACTGCGATAGTTATAGCTGCAATTCTTTCAATTCTTTATGCTATAGCAAGTTATTATATCTATGTAACAAACAGGACTATAGATGATGTTACTGGCGTAAATGTAGAGGTTGATGAGATAAATGTATATGTATCAAAAGATGATACAGTTGCATCTATAAATGAGGCGGTTGCCAATGGTTATGTATTTGGAACTGTTAGTACAGATGATCAGCAGCATATTCAGGAAACAGTTTCCAAGATTGAAGGAGATGTTTCTCAAACAGTAAATACTAGGGAATATGAAACAATATTTGATCTTATTGCCGGATTTGAGAATAATGAAGTTCAGGCACTTATAATCAATAAGGGAACTCTTTATGTACTTGATGCTTCTGAAGAATATATAGATTATTCTCAGAATTTAAAGATTATAATGGAAACCATGTATGAGGAAGAGATTGTTCAGGAAGAAGAATCAACCTCCATGGATGATGATCATTTCTGCGTATACTTCAGTGGTATTGATACATTTGGTTCAGTTACTGCAAAGAGTAGAAGTGATGTAAATATTATTGCAGTAGTAAATAATCAGACAAAGCAGGTACTTCTTATCTCTACACCAAGAGATTATTATGTACCACTTTCAAATTCAAAGGGTAAGAAGGATAAGCTTACACATGCAGGTCTCTATGGAATAGAATGTTCTATGGATACACTGGAAATGTTATATGACGCAGATCTCAGCAATTATGTGAGAATCAATTTCTCTGGATTCCAGAACATAATTAATCAGCTGGGTGGAATAGATGTAAATTCAGAATATGCATTTACCTCTGAAACAGAAGAGGGAATTTATTCATTTTCAAAGGGCATTAATCATCTAAATGGTGAAGAAGCTCTTGGCTTTGCCAGATCAAGAAACTTTACTGATGGTGATAGACAGAGAGGCCGTAATCAGATGCAGGTTATCAAGGCTACTATTGAGAAGCTTGAATCACCTGAAACTTTGAAGAATTACAGTAACATTATGGATAGTATGGAAGGTTCATTCCAGACAGATATGTCCAAGGATCATATAGGTTATCTTGTTCAGAGTACTCTGACAGATGGTAATTGGGAAGTCCTTACTTACAGCGTAGGTGGAAATGATTCTACACAGACATGTTATTCAACCGGATCAACTCAGCTGTATGTAATGGTTCCAAATGATGATGATATTACTTATGCAAATGAACTTATCTCAAGAGTGCTTAGTGGCGACAAAGTATCTCAGGATGAAATCAATGTATATATTGAGAATAAGGATGCTGAAGATTTGATTGATAATTCTGCAGTTGAGCAGGATGGTAGTGAAGAAGATACAGAGGAGTAGGCCACTAAAGCTACCAGAGAATCTTAAGGGGGATTTATATGACGAATGCAAATGATAAGCCGGTTCTTGTCATTATGGCAGCAGGATTAGGTAGCAGATTTAAGGGATTGAAGCAGATCCATCCAGTTGATGAAGCTGGACACATTCTAATGGATTATGCTGTTTATGATGCCTTAGAAGTTGGGTTTAGTGAGATAGTATTTATTATAAGAAAATCCTTTGAGCAGCAGTTTAAAGAAGCTATAGGTGACAGGCTCAGCAAGAAATGTCCAGTAACCTATGTATTTCAGGAACTTGATGACTATCCAGGGGATATAGCCTTTCCTAAAGATAGAACAAAGCCTTGGGGAACAACTCATGCACTCTGGAGTGCAAGAAAGGTTTTGAAGGGGCGTAAGTTCCTTACCATAAATGCTGATGACTTTTATGGGCGAGGGGCATATAAGGCTGCCTATGATTTTCTTACCAGTCAGTGTAAAGATAATGTTCATGGCTGTATATGCTATGATCTAATAAAAACACTTAGTGCCACGGGAATGGTAAGTCGTGGTATATGTCAGGTTGATAACGAGAATAAGCTTGTTAGAATCGATGAAAGAAAGCAAATAAAGCTTGAGGAAGAAGCTGATGGTTTGAAAGGATATTATACACTTGATGGTGGAAAATCTTTTAACTTAATTCCATCGGGTTCTGTTGCATCTATGAATCTATGGGCTTTTGGAAGAGGTTTTATAGATGATATAGAAGTTTCTTTTGAAAGAAGATTTGTTGAAGGAGTTAGGAATACTCCAGATACCTTTGAGGAAACTATTTCAGATGCTGTACAGGACATTTTGTCAAGAAATGCTGGGCAGGTAATCTGTATACCTACTGATGAACAATGGTTTGGCATGACCTACATAGAAGAGCTTGATATGGTCAAGGAGAGACTTAGAGAACTTAGAGAGGAAGGAATCTATGTCGAAAGCAAATGGTAATTTGGAAACAAATACAACTTCCGATAAAATATCAAATAAAAAAGAAGTACCATTTTATAAAAAACCAAACGCATATAAAAAGTCAGGAGTTATGGCATTAATAGGCTGTGCGCTTATGATTGCAGCCACAATTCTGTACTGGGCTATTCTTTATGTTAAGACCACAGCGACTGACTTTAGTGGAATTAATATGTTGATGGTCTGTTTTAAAGCTATAAAAGGCGGCATTAGTTTACATTCAATAATCACAATTCTACTAATGATGCTCTATTATGCGGCGGTTGTTCTTCTTGCGATTATTGGAATAAAAGATAATATTACAAGAAGAGAAATCTTTATAAAGTATAAGAAACGAATTAGATTTGGTTTGGTTTTTGCTGTTATAATCCTAATGATTCTTATGACACATTTGGGTGCAGTGGGAGCAACGGTTAATCAGTTTGAGGGGCTTCGTGATAACTGGAATATGTTTATAGATAATTGTAAGGATTCTGGCGTTCCTGGCGCAGATAGTATGAGTTGTATTTATGCAATTGGTCCGGGATTCATTTGTTTTATAGCTGGTGTAATCCTTTATATAGCTTCAATTGTTTTCAGTTTCATGTTGGATACTCTAAATGAAGATTAAATAATTATAAAAAAAGTAGGCGGGATTTTTTAGATCCCGTCTACTTCTTCTTTTGCCAGTTTTCCGTCTCTCAGTATTTTGTGGAGAGTTTCGTAATCGTTGTTCTTTAATGCTTCTTCATATTCTTTAAGATATTTGATTATTGTTTCAAGCTCGAATATAAGGTTGTCTTTATTCTCCATGAATATTTCGGTCCACATATCTTCATTTAACCAAGCGACTCTGGTCATGTCTTTGTAGCTTCCTGCAGAATAACCTTTATGCTCCTTGGCGGTTGGGCTCTTGATATATGCATTTGAAACGATATGTGCCATTTCAGATGTAAATGCGATCATTTGGTCATGCTTTTCAGCGGAGCAGATGGTAATGCTGCCAAATCTGCAAGGCGCAAATACATCTTCAATATGCTCTAAGAAAGAAATATCCGAGGTGTCTTCAGGAACAACTATCATGGAAGCATCTCTAAAAAGTTTTCCTGTGCTGTGTTTATAACCAGAGAATTTTTTTCCAGCCATTGGATGTCCACCTATAAATGTGAATCCATTTTCATTTGCGATTTTAAAGCATTCGCTGCATACCCTTCTCTTAAGTCCACCAGTGTCAACAACAAGTGCGCCCTTCTTGATAAGATGAGCTTTGTTTTTCACGAAATCAATGATTGCCTGATTATATAGAGCAGGAATGATAAGGTCACATTCACCTATATTTTCATCTGTCAGGAAATCGTCCAGCGTTCCGTCCATTTTCGCAAACTGACAGATGGTTTCATCTATATCTGCTCCAAGCACTTTGGCATTACTATGCTCTTTAAATGCCTTTGCAAAGGAACCACCGATAAGTCCGAGTCCTACGACTCCCACGGTTTTAACTCCAGATCTGTCGAAGTCGCCAATCTTTGCTTTTTTCTTTTCTGTCTTATGAGTTGTTCCAGAAATTCTTTTAACATTTTCTATAATATCCAGAGATTCTACCAGCTCAATATCAATATTAGATGTATCTCCTACAAGACCGATGATGGTTTGATAATCACCACGGGAAATGTGACATTTCACACCCTGATTTTCAAACCATTCAGTAAGTTCATGAAGCTGATCTTCTGTTGTCTCCTGCTTAAGTACTGCTATCATTTCGAATTATCTCCTTATAATATTTTATAATATTAGTTTTACGCTTTAACGCTTTAGCGTAACGAAGTATATCACTTTTTTCATTTCTTGTAAATATGTAATACCACTAAATTAATAGAATAAAAAAGCAACAAATCCGAGCATTTTAACATGGAAAATAAAAATGTTATAGGGTATAATATTTTTTATCAATATCAAACAAAGTCTTAGTTAAATAAAGATGGGGTGATAACTTATGATAAGTAATTTAAATGAAAAAGGATTAACCCGAAAGAAACTCACAAGAACTGTGGCTGTATTAGTCTTAGTTCTTGCTATGGTTGTCAGTTCATTAGGCTATGTGCCATTTAAAAGCGTAACAGATGTTGAGGCAGCTGATGCATATATTACAGTTACAGCCAGAGCAATGTATGATTATGCATTTGAGGTTTTGGACTATGTAAATGAGGAGCGTGCAAAAGCTGGTCTTAATGCTCTTGAGATGGATCAGGATTTGATGGACGCTGCAATGCTTAGAGCGGCAGAGTCTGCAGTTATCGGAGCGGCTTATTCTCATAATGAGATTGACAATAGCAGAGCACATACAAGACCTGATGGAACAAGTTGTCTTTCAACATTGGCAAAGACTCAGGGTGAGAATATTGCATATGGACATACTACTCCTTACAATGTAATGTTCATGAAGAGAGACAGATCTGATGGCGGAAGAGATATTGATGAGAATAGTTCATATGATATGGACGAAGGTTCATGGATGAGATGTGAGGGCCATAGAAAAAATATCCTTTATAAGAGCTGGAAGTCTATTGGTATCGGTGTTGTTTATTGTAACGGTAATTACTATTATTACTGGGCTCAGCAGTTCAGTACACAAAGAGCAGCAACAGTAGCTTCTAGATCATCAGAAAGAGCTAATTATAGATTTACAGTAGGTGTTTCAAATGAAGTCTATAGCAGACTTGAATCAAAGGGTGTTTTTGAGGAAGGATATCCTATATCAAATGGTTCTGCAGGCAGCGGTTCAGGAGGCGGCTCAGGTTCTGCTGATCCAGGTGCGGGTACAACACCTGTAAAAGGATCTTGGGATAGAGATGCAGGTGGTTGGTACTACCTGATGGATAATGGAACCAGAGCTACAAGATGCTGGCTACATTCAAAGGGTGAATGGTACGCACTTGATGATGATGGTTACATGATGACAGGTTGGCGTTATATAGAAGGTAACTACTATTACTTCCATGGAAATGGAGCTATGGCAAGCAACGAGTGGGTTGATGGATATTGGCTCAGCAGCAATGGTGCATGGACTTATGAAGGCGTTGGATCATGGTATGCAAATTCTGAAGGCTGGTGGTATGAGGATTCCAGTGGATGGTACCCATGGAGCCAGTGGCAGAAGATAGATGGAAAATGGTATTACTTCAACTATTATGGATACGCAGTTACAAATGATTATGTTGATGGTTATTGGTTAGGTCCAGATGGAGCTATGCAATAAATTAAATAAATACTAAAATCAACCTAAATCAATACAAAATATGTTTTTTGCAAATGCAGTAAAGATGTAGTATAATAGCGCTTGATTTGACGCAGGGTAGTGATAAAATAGCGATAACCCTAGTCAGATCAAGCGTTTTTTAGTTCTATTTTACAAGAAAAATGATTAATTAAATTTCTATTTATAAAATATTTTTATATTTTATTTTCTATAATAAAGTAATAAATTATTATATGGTTTGGAGGAAAATTATGAAACCTTATGCAGAGATGTCAATTGAAGAACTGAAAGAGGAAATCGCATTCCTTAAAAAAGAGTACAAGAAGTACCAGGACATGGACCTTAGACTGGATATGAGTCGTGGTAAGCCATGTAGAGAACAGCTGGATCTTTCTATGGGAATGATGGATGCGCTGAATTCTGAAGCTGATCTTTCCTGTGCTGACGGAACTGATTGCCGTAACTACGGAGTTCTTACAGGAATTGAAGAGGCAAAGGTTCTTATCGGTGACATGATGGAGAATAATCCAGATAACATTATTATTTATGGAAATTCTTCACTTAATGTTATGTACGATACAATTGCTAGAGCATATACACACGGTATCATGGGTAATACTCCATGGTGCAAGCTGGATAAGGTTAAGTTCCTGTGCCCAGTGCCAGGATATGATAGACATTTCGGAATAACAGAGTACTTTGGTATTGAGATGATTCCTGTTCCTATGAGCCCAGAAGGTCCGGATATGGATATGGTTGAGAAGCTTGTATCAGAAGATGAGGCCATCAAAGGTATCTGGTGCTGTCCAAAGTATTCAAACCCACAGGGTTATTCTTATTCAGATGATACAGTAAGAAGATTTGCCAGACTGAAGCCAGCTGCAAATGATTTCCGTATTTTCTGGGATAATGCATATGGTATTCATCATTTATATGAAGATAGAGAGGATTACCTCGTTGAGATTCTTGCAGAATGTAAGAGAGTAGGAAATCCTGATCTTGTTTATAAATTCGCATCAACATCAAAGATTTCATTTCCAGGAAGTGGTATAGCAGCGCTTGCAACATCACTTAACAACATGGAAGACATTCTTAAGCAGCTTAAGCATCAGACAATTGGTCATGATAAGGTTAATCAGCTGAGACATGTCAGATTCTTTGGTGACATTCACGGAATGACAGAGCATATGAAGAAGCATGCTGCGATTATTAGACCTAAGTTTGAGGTTGTTCTTAATACTCTTGAGAACAGACTTGGTGGACTTGAGATTGGTAAATGGACAAATCCAAATGGTGGTTACTTCATCAGCTTTGATGCACTTGATGGATGTGCTAAGGCAATTGTTGATAAAGCTAAGAAGGCAGGTGTCATTATGACAGATGCCGGAGCAACATGGCCATATGGCAAGGATCCTCATGATAGCAATATTCGTATCGCTCCAACATATCCAACGATTGAAGACCTTAAGCTTGCAGCAGAGCTCTTTACTCTGTGTGTAAGACTTGTTAGTGCAAATAAGATTCTTGCAGAGAAGACAGAGGGGTAAATGTGCATTAGGGACCTGGTCCATTTTACACATAGAAAATAATATGAACTTAGATATAGTTTATGAAGACGATTATTTAATAGCATGTGTTAAGCCATATGGCGTACCTAGTCAGCTGGATAAGACTTACGGTGTTGATATGATCACATTGGTGAAGGAATATCTATATGACAAGGCTTTTAGTGCGGCCGAAAAACAGGCAGCAGAGTCTGGACAGTCAGGCGAAATAGAGCTTGAAGAGCCATATGTTGCTGTTATTAATAGATTAGATCGTCCAGTTGCAGGTATCATCCTCTTTGCGAAAGATGAATCCACAGCTGCAAAGCTTTCTGATATGGTTCATGACAGAAAGATATCTAAGTTCTATCAGGTAGTGGTTAGAGGCTTTATGAAAGAGCCGGAGGGTACACTTAGTAATTATCTCCTGCATGACAAAAAGCTGAATATAACAAAGGTTGTTCCCGCAAATACAAAGGGAGCAAAATATGCCGAACTGAAATACGAAGTTCTAGATGAGCTGGACACAGATGAGGGACCTATATCATACCTTCTTGTTAAGCTGGTAACAGGAAGACATCATCAGATAAGATGTCAGATGGCGGCAAATGGTACTCCAATCTGGGGAGATGTAAAATATTCTGGCGTTGGTTCACCAAATGCGAAAGGTGGTCCAAGTCCCGCAAAGGGTGGGAAGAATAAGAATAAATCTGGAAACAGATTTAATAAATCAAAGAAAGAAAGAGCAGAGATTGGACTTTTTTCTACAAAGATGATCTTTGTTCATCCTGTAACCGGTGAGGAAGTATTTCTTCATAGAGAGCCGGAAGGAAAAGCATTTGAGATAATGGATCAAATGGATTGGTAAAGTCATCAGGAATAGTAGTCATTTAACATACTTGTGATGAGAACTAGACAGAATATATAAATAGAAAGAGGAAATAAAATGGCAGATAAAAAAGTTGAAGCAATTACCTCTATGGAAGAGGATTTTGCGCAGTGGTATACAGATGTAGTTGTTAAAGCAGACCTGACAGGTTATACAAGTGTTAAGGGATTTATGGTTCTTAAGCCAGCAGGATATGCTATCTGGGAGCTTATCCAGAAGCAGTTGGATGCTCGCTTCAAGGAAACAGGTGTTGAGAATGTATATCTTCCAATGCTTATTCCAGAGGGACTTCTTCAGAAGGAGAAAGATCATGTTGAAGGCTTTGCACCAGAGGTTGCATGGGTAACTCATGGTGGACTTAATGAACTTCAGGAGAAGCTTTGTGTAAGACCTACATCAGAGACTCTGTTCTGTGATTTCTATCAGAAGGATATTACTTCATATAGAGATCTTCCAAAGGTATATAATCAGTGGTGTTCAGTTGTTCGTTGGGAGAAGGAGACAAGACCTTTCCTTCGTTCAAGAGAGTTCCTGTGGCAGGAAGGACATACAGCTCATGCTACAGCTGAGGAAGCTCAGGAGAGAACAATTCAGATGTTAAATGTATATGCAGATTTCTGTGAGCAGATTCTTGCAATCCCTGTTGTTAAGGGACAGAAGACTGAAAAAGAGAAGTTTGCAGGTGCAGTTGCTACTTATACAATAGAAGCACTTATGCATGATGGAAAGGCACTTCAGTCAGGAACAAGCCACAACTTTGGTGATGGTTTTGCTAAAGCTTTCGGTGTTCAGTATACAGATAAAGATAACCAGTTGAAGTATGTACATCAGACTTCATGGGGAGTAACAACAAGACTTATTGGTGCTATCATCATGGTACATGGTGATAACAATGGCCTTAAGCTTCCACCAATGGTTGCTCCAACACAGGTTATGATTGTTCCAATTCAGCAGAAGAAGGAAGGCGTTCTTGAGAAGGCTGAAGAGCTTAGGGAGAGACTTAGTTCTGTTGCAAGAGTTAAGGTTGATGCTACAGATAAGTCCCCAGGATTCAAATTCGCAGAGTGCGAAATGAGAGGTATTCCTGTTCGTGTTGAAGTTGGTCCTCGTGATATTGAGAATAACCAGTGCGTAGTTGTAAGAAGAGATACAGGTGAGAAGATCACTGTTAATATGGATGAGCTTGAGTCAACAGTTGCTGAGCTTCTTGTAACAATCCAGAAGGATATGCTGGAAGCTGCAAGAGAGCATAGAGATACTCATACTTACACAGCTAAGAACTGGGATGAGTTCAAGGATATTGTTGAGAATAAGCCAGGATTTATTAAGGCAATGTGGTGTGGCGAGACTGAGTGTGAAGAGAACATTAAGGCAGAGACTGGTGCCACAACAAGATGTATGCCATTTGAGCAGGAACAGATTACAGATACATGTGTATGCTGTGGAAAACCTGCAAAGAAGATGGTTTATTTCGGAAGAGCATACTAAAAATATAATATAAAAATATAACAGCTGAGTAGATTATCTGAGGTTGAGATGACACCCGATTCTCTCAGCTGTTTTTATATAATAGAAAAGGTATTATACCATGCTATTTTATGTATGGAGGAGCCTGTGATATACTGAGGATACAGATAAGCAAGAGATAAGTAACTAGATCAGTATTTTTCTAAGGCGTAAGCCGAAGAATCTTGTAAATGAGGAGAATATCATGAAGGATTACGAAAGATTTTCAGAAGCCCTGGAATTTGCAGCGAGAAAACATAAGGAACAGACCAGAAATGATGGCGTTACTCCATACATTTTCCATCCTATTTCTGTGGCTGAGCTGGTGAAGAAAACTGGCTTTGGAATAGATTATCAGATTGTGGCAATTCTCCATGATACCCTGGAAGATACAAATGCAACTGAGGATGAGATAAGATACTTCGGTGAGAATATCTTAGAGGCTGTGAAACTGCTTACCCGTTCAGAGGGTGCAAATGAAGAGGAGTATGTTGCCGCTATCCTGCAGAATGAACTGGCAAAGGTAGTGAAAAATGCAGATAAAATCTGTAATTTGTGGGATTCCTGCTTCAACGGTGTGGTAGGTGAGAAAAGAACGGATAAAGCAAAGTCTTTTGCAGAAAGATATATTAAGAAAACAGAGAAGTACTATCAGGGTAAATTCTCCAAAGCTATGGATGAAGCCATAGAGGTTGCAAGAAAGCATAATGGGTTTGAATATATTCAGGAGATAGAGACTCCAAATTATTCTCGTGAAGATATGAAGTTGTACGAAAACTAACTATTTTCTTCGGATTATCTTGGCTGCATCAGGATGCGATAGCTGTCAGAATTAATCTCGCAGGTCACAAAGTACTTCATAGGTGTTCTGCTGTCAGATGAAGTCTGGTTGATGGTATATATTTTACTTGGATCCAAAGGAACAAAATCATTTATATAGAAAGAAGCCGCATTGGGATCTAGATTTTGTTTTTCTTTTTCGGATGCTTCTTTAGTTGTATATGAAGTTGTAACTCCATTATGTTCCATAACGCGGACATTTCCTTTGTTATAGGTTGTATTTAGATATTCTCCGTAGTAAAAAAGCATGTAAGTACTGTCACTCATGTCAGGAGTGAAGTTTGAAAAATCCTTCTGATTATTTTCGTCAGGTTCAAGGATTTTGACTTCAGCATACAAAATGTCTCCGGACTCTGTGACAATAAATCTGTGATAATCCGTATTGTCATACTTAGTAAATGTAATATCCCAGTAAATAGCAGCATAAGTCTGGAAGGTTGTATCCAGGGCTCTATAAGGAGTTGCGGTCCAGGAATACCACTGATCATATGCGGAACTGAGATTACAAGGATAAAGACCTCTGGCGTAAAGATCGTCTACTCTATTGATAACAAGAGTACGGATACCAAATTCATTTATGGCACATGAGTCTTCATCTGCAGGAGCTATGGTGCTTTCCCACATTCCAGTGATTAGCTGAATACACTGCTCATTTGTGAGCTGTCTGGAGGCATTTTTGATGATGGACTCTGAAGGGCCGGAGTAGTATTCTGGAGGCACACTTGTAACCACTGACATTTCAGAGGAGCTGCTACGACTTACAAGAAAACCTGGAAGCCATATAGATAAACCAGCAATGACCAGAGTTGTCACCACAAGTATGAAGTTTTTAAATGATATTTTATTCATGTTTTCTCACTTATATGTTCTTAAATATATTATTAATTCAAAAATTTTTCTGCTATTTATTCTTCTGATTTTTCACAAGGCATAGTAACGATCATCTTAGTTCCCACACCTAACTCACTTTCAATGTTAAGCTCTGCGTCGTGCTCCTTCAGGATTGCAGCAACCAGAGACATTCCAAGTCCCGCTCCACCTTCGCTTCTTGAACGGGATTTATCTACCATGTAAAATTCGTCACATATCTTATTGATATCTTCCTCGGCAATACCGATTCCGTGATCTTCCACCACATATTCGTAGTAGAACTCATCTTTTGAAGTTTTTTTCTTGTCCTTACTATTCTGATCCTCATCCTTCTGTCTGCTGGAAAGTTCCTCCCCACTGATGATCCTACCAGAGAAAATGATTTCTCTCTCGTTATCTGGAACAGTAGAAGCCTTTCTGGCGTTATCCAGCAGGTTGATGAATACTGACTTAAGCAGTGCACCGTCACCGGTTATGGTGGCATTTTCAAAATCTGCTTTTAGTGTCAGTTGAGCTCTCTCAATTGCAGGCCCCACGGTGGTTACAACTGCTTCTCCCAAGCCCTGTGTATTAATAGGCTGCTTTGGAACTACGCCATCCTTAAGATAGATAAGATCGAAGAGGTGAGATGACATTTGCTCCAGGCGCTTACCTTCACTGAAAATGTAATTTGCAGCCTTAACCTCATCCTCTCTTGGAAGCTCCACTGAACGGATTGTATCTGCATAACCTATGATGGTAGTCATAGGTGTTTTTATCTCATGGGTGAAGTCGGCAACGAACTGATCTCGCCGGTGGATCATATCGTTCAGCTCATCAATATGGTTATTAACGGAATCTGCCATGTGGTTGAATTTTTTCGACAGAAGACCAACCTCATCCTGTGAATGGATTGTGCTTCGACTTTCGAAATTACCCTCGGCAAATTCATCTGTTACAGAATTCAGTTTCTCAAGAGGTTTGGTCAGCAGCTTGCTGAAACCATAGACAATGATTCCGGATAAAAGCAGCATAGATATGATGAAGATCCTGAAAATGTAAATGTTATTATTGATAGTATCTATTGTTTCAGTATTATCTCGTTTAGTGATAATATTTATCTTGGTATCATTTATAACAATAGATGAGGCTACATATATGTAATTTTTCTTTATTTTTTTAGTTTCGTACTTAGTTGAAGTAGCATTATCATTATTATCGATATTCTTGGATTCCTTAAGAATAGTCTGGGTAATGGTTTCGTCAGTTATAAGGTATTTCTTTCTGCTTGATGAATCGTCCACAAGGTCCTTTATATGTGTAATAGTTTCATTGGATGTATCTTTGGAGGATGAAAAAACTATATCATGATTATATGTTACAAACATATTAGCAGTGGAGCTGAGCATTCCGGAGGAAATTCTCTGAGATACAATTGGAAGCGTACCCTGAACACTGCTGGTGGAAGGATCATTGATGATATCCAGAAGGGAGTACTCAACGGCAGACTCTATAAGGTTATTCTCTGTAACCGCATTTTTAATCTGGGAATCTATCATAAGTTGGTTCTGTCTGGACATAATAAAGAACCCTGATATTGAAAGAGTCAGGGCTATAATTATGATATTAACGAGAACCACCTTGTATCTAAATTTCATATGTTTCCTTTATAAGCGTGCATTTGGGGACAGGTCCACTTTGCACCAAATGTGTAAAATGGACCTGTCCCATTTACACATTATTTGTCACTTAGTCTATAACCTGTGCTGTATGCTGTTTTCAGGTTGTCCTTCAGGTTCAGTTTCTTGCGAAGTCTCTGAACATGAAGATCTACGGTCCTTGATTCTGGCTGCCATTCGGTTTCCCAAATGGTTTCGAAGATCTTGTCCTTGAAGAGAGTCATATTTACATTTCGCACGAAAAGAACCAGGAGATCAAATTCCTTAGGAGTGAGCTTGATCTCTTCTCCTTCTCTAGTCACAATTCTATTCTCCACATCTATTTTAAGATCTTTAAAGCTCAGGATTGTATCCGTTTTATTGTATCTTCTAAGAACAATATTTATTCTTGCCAGAAGCTCCACGATTTCAAATGGCTTAACTATATAATCCTCTGCACCAGAAGTGAGTCCCTTGACCCTGTCATCCAGTTCTGCCATGGCAGTAATGAAGATTACAGGAATTCCCATAGGTTTGATATATTCCATAAGCTCGTGACCATTTATCTCAGGAAGCATTATATCAAGAAGGATAAGGTCGAAGCTCTGATTCTCTTCAAGAAGATCCGCGGCTTCTCGCCCATTATAGATAGCGGTACATTTGTAACCTGCCCGCGTAAGATTCATAACCATAAGGTCGGAGATAGGTTTCTCATCTTCGACTATAAGAATGCGTATCATTATAACCTCCACTGTTTCATACTAAGTCTTCATATTAATATGAAAGGCATATCTTCAAAAGCTTTCGAAGTTAGCCAAGGGATATTATAGCATGAATTTTGCTGTCCTGCAGAAAAATGAATAACCTGATTTTGATTTTTGAAAATAAGAAGAAATAGAAAGAAATTAGAAATAAATCTCAATTGATACATTTTCGATACACCAATGATACATTCTCGATACAAACTTGGTTTATCTTATGTAAAGAGTGAGGTTATAAAAGTGTTGGTTTGCTGTGAATTTAGCAAAAGGGAAAGAAAATGAATATTACAGATTCTAAAAATTTCAAATCTAAATTCAAAAAAATCAGAAAAAACTTCATATCGATTATGCTTGGTGTATCACTTTGTATTTCTCTTACTTCATGTGGAAAGGGAAATGTAGTGGTTGAGGAATATGGTGATAATTCAGCAAGTAGTACAGCATCTGCAACCACTGGTGATGCTGCGACTGCAACAGATGTTGCGGAGCAGGGTGAAGGCAGGGATCTCAGGCAGATGTTCGGCGAAAGAATCGATTGGGAAGAATCATTTTCCATTGCAAATAAAACTATAGATGTTGATACTTACTATTCTGTTCCTGCTGATTCATACATGAATGTTATGAAATGTAAAGCCATGACCTATGATTCTGCATGGGAGGAAAGTGTAGTAAAGGCTATTTTTGGTGACACAGCAGAGAAGATAGAAGAGCTGACATATAAAGGTGAAACAGAGTATATGCCATTTCTCTATAAATATAGATATCTTCTAAATAGTATGACCACGAATACCGGAATAGATGAGGAGATTGAAACAGGGCCTGAATATCTCCAGAAATGCTACAGTATAATCACTTCTTCATATTTTGATGAAACAGAGGAAAAGTTCACCTGGAGGGATACAGAAACTTATCATATTCATATGTATGAAGGTACCTATGAAGAAAAAAGGTTTGGTCTTCTTATGGGATATGATGCGATTACAGCTACAAGATATATATTCTTTAATCCTCTAAATATATCGGATTATTTCCCTGGAACGAATTATGAGACTATGCTTATAGAAAGCACAAACGATAAGATAGGTTCGGCTAGAGAATTTGATAATGCCTGTAATATGAGTATGGAAGAAGTTGAGAAAGAGGCTTCGGATTTCCTTGAAGAAAAGCTGAAGATCAGCAGTACAAATAATAAGATTACTCCAGATTCAAGAATATATACATTGCTGGATCAGCAAACTGTTGCTTTTAGTGCATCAAACTATATGTCTGAATTATTTGATATGGGTCCATCAGTTATTTCATTTACTGATACGGACTATATGAGCTGTCTTAAGGATGGCCGGCAGGGTGTTATTGAATCCTATCAGATACTTTCAGAACAGCAGGATCTTGCTAGAGATGCGTATGAAGAAAAGGGCCAGGATATATATGACTTCATCTACACTGGTTCTAGTGCGGGAGTAGTAGAGGGAACAAAAACCTATGATGGTTATGCAGTATTCTTGGATAATCAGATATTTAACTATAGCACGCTGCTTAATAGCTTTGAAGGCATAGAAGTAAATACTGGAATGATAACATTTACTAGTCAGGGAATATATGGTGTGGATATATCACTGAACAGTGAAATGTATGACATGGTTGAGGGTGTGAATCTTCTGGATTTTGACCAGATACAGGAAGCCTTTAAGTCAGAACTAGATACAAAGTTTGATCCTTCAAAGATGGGTAGTCCTCAAAAATTATCAATGATCAATATGGATCTAGTTTACTATGCGAAAGAAGATGGAGCAGAACTTACATATATTCCATGCTGGAGATTTATGATCATGGGAGAGTTTAATGGAAACCATATGGCAATGGTGAATATAAATGCAATGGATGGATCCTTAGAAGACTTATACTATGTGAACTATGACGAGTAGAAAAAAATAATAAAGGTTAGAAGTGTAGAAGCAAAGAAGTAATAAGAAGGTAACAAGTAAAGTAAAAGTGGTTAAGAGCTAAGCAGGGGAAAAAATCAAAAGGACATGAAGAAGGACAAAATGAGAAAAACTTTGAGGAAAAGACCTATGAGAAAAACAGTAAAAAAAATTAGTTGTTTCATGTTAAGCGCAGCACTTACATTTTCACTTGTTGCCTGTGGAAAAAACGATGTAGTAGTTGATGATTACGGAAATGAATCTGGAAGCACGGTAGAATCCGAGGAGGTTGGTACCGCAACTGATAGTGATTCAGATGGACTTAATGTACAGGCTGGAGACGGAAAAACACTTCGTCAGATATTTGGTGACAGGATCGACTGGAAAGAGTCTACAGCGGTAGGAGATATGACCCTGGATATAGACGCCACATACTTTGTTCCAGATATAGCAGGAATGAATGTTTATTCTGCAAAACTGGTAGGAGATGGAATCGATCAGGAAGAAACTCTTGTAAAAACTCTTTTTGGAGATTCAGCAAAAAAACTGGATAAGATAACAATATCAAATGAAACTGACTACATGACCATGGCGTATAAGTATAAGAATATAATGTTTCAGCTGAGTATGTATTCAGAAAATTTTGATTTTTCTTCCAGTAGCTACAGCGAGCAGTTCAAACTTATAAATGTGGCGGATGAAGAAACCTTTGAATGGGTTGATGAAGATAAATACTTTATTCATATGTATGAAGGTGATTATGAAGGCACTCGTTTCTGTCTGCTTCTGGCATATGATAGATATGCAGAAAAGAGAACAATCTTCTTTGACCCAGTTAGTATTAATGAGTATTTTCCAGATAAGGATTATAGAACTCTCTATATTGAAGGTTCAAATGACTCCCAGAGTCAGCCTCTTGAGATAGAAAATCAGTGCACTAAGAGTATTGATGAGGTTAAAGAGGAAGCATCACAGTTCCTTGAAGAAAAACTGGGTATACCAAGCAACATGAATCATATTACAACCAATCCTTCCATTTTTAAGAGTAGCGGTACAGATAATATTACTGATTTTGATTATACCGAATACTTGTACAAGGATCCGGGTGTGAGTGTTTTATCATTTACTCATTCAGATTTTCTAAGCGCCATAATAACTAGAGGTCATGGTGGTGAAGGTGCTGGTTATCAGGTTCTTGCGGATCAGGAAGATAGATATTCTGAGGCTGAAGAAGGAAAATATGATAGCATCTATCAGTACATTATAGATAATCAAAATGATGTAAATGAATCAGAAAATGTCTTAGATTATGATATAAATGGTTATGCAGTTTATCTAAACGATGCCATCTTTGAAGGAGAAACTGGTGAACAAGTTTCTGCTGGTGGTGCTGTATCTATGATTGTTAATACTGGAAGAATTAAAGTGACAGATAAGGGAATCATGGGAGTTGACCTTACTCTGGTGGATGAGATAACTGATATAACAGAAAATGTCAGACTTTTAGAGTTTGATAAG
This sequence comes from uncultured Lachnospiraceae bacterium, assembly GCA_946538525.1. Classification (GTDB taxonomy): domain Bacteria; phylum Bacillota; class Clostridia; order Lachnospirales; family Lachnospiraceae; genus Eubacterium_Q. The sequence continues at coordinate 25,188 of CAMNGU010000004.1, read as the reverse complement.
ATTATGGAAGCGTTTAAAGAACAGATTGGTGAGAAAACTATTCCTGATGATGTGAAGCAGGGAGCCTCAAAACTCACCATACAACAAATGGATCTTACACTTATTCCATATTCTGAAGAACCGGATAGTACAAACTTTTCCTATATTCCTGTTTGGCAATTCCTTGTCCAGGGGAATGACTATAATGTAATAGCAGTATTTATAAATGCCATGGACGGAAGTATGATAAATACGGTGGATTATTAAATATTCAGAAAAAAATTGAAGAATATAAAAAAGATAATAAATAAACTATAAATAAAATAAGGAAATAAGAAAATGTTTAGGAAACAAGAGCAAAAGCAAGGTTTTATTTCAAATCAAATTCCAAAGCATATTCCAAAGCACATGATGAAGAGAGTGCTGGCAGGAACCCTGCTGGTCTCTCTTTTAGCGCTTTCCGGTTGTGGAAATTCTGATATGGATCCACTGGTACCGGCAAGGGACATTACCTATACCAGATTGCAGCAGAATACCGTCTTTGTTCAGAAGGGAGATTTGACTCCAACATATACTCAGGAGATAAACCTGTCTGGATATAATGAGGTCATCCTGCGAATCGAGAAGAGCAAGATGGAAGCAATCGAGATGGAATACAAGGTCAAGTTCAAGTCACTAAATGTGGATGTTGGTGACAAGGTATCAGTAGGTGATACCATATTAAGCTTTGACTCTGAAAGTCTTACAAAACAGATCCGACAGAGCACTGTAGGAAGAACTAAGTCGGTGTTGGAAAAGGAACACTATCAGAAGCTGATGGATATTGATCCGTCACTGGATTATTTTGATGAGATGGTTTCTCTTGGAAATGACATTTCCCTGGCAGACACATATATTCAGGATATAAATGATACCTATGACAAGATAAATGTAATCTCAGAAGTTGAAGGTGTTGTAAGCTATGTGGACCCTTCAGTAAAGGACGGATTTATAGTAGTAGGTAGCCCTATAGTCAAGATAGTAAATGACGATGGTTACTACATTATGGATAGAACTAAGAATTCAACCGGTTCAGCTACTGAGGATTTTGAATTCCATGTGGGAGATGTATTTACAGCAAAGACTATGGTTAGTGAGTATCAGGTTGAGGTTATTGAAGGACCAGGAGGTGTGGGCAGCGACACAGCCAGTGCAGGAGATGCCAGTGCTCAGGATGATACAGATGCAGAGGATACATCTGAAGAAAGCGCAGGCTCAACTGGACAGGGCAAACTGATAACCTCGGATAAGGTATATTTCAAGCTGGTAAACAATGAAGTGCTTAAAGAAAAATCCTTAGTTCTTTATAAAGAGCTTCCGGAAATAAAGGATGCTATATATGTAGATAAAAGAGCAGTAATACAGCATGAGGATCAATACTTTGTTCATCTTCAGCAGGAAGATGGCCTATTTAAAGCTATAGAGGTTGAGGTGGGAGATACCGTCGGACAGTATACGGTAATCACCAAGGGCCTTGAGGAAGGCGATGTGGTGTCAATCTCCGAAGAATAAATAACTGTGAATTTTTAGATATAAATCATATGAGAAAAGGCAGACGAAATGATTAAGTTATTTAAGAAAAATAAAATAGTGAGCACCATTCTGGTAGCGGTCCAGATCACAGTGCTTCTGGCAGGGCTTTCCGGATGCGGAAAAGCGTCAGCTGATATTCCTGAGCTGATAGAGCCTAGCACTATTGCTACTGCTTATCGACCTGTATCCAAGAGGACCGTAGGAAAAATCGAGATGATCTACGGCCATGTGGTACCTAAGGAATATCCGGTATATTCAGATAAGACCGTAAGTCTTTCTGAAATATTGGTAAGCGTTGGTGACTATGTTGAGGCTGGTCAGGTTATAGCCAGAGTCAATACAGCTGTTCTAGATGAAAGAGCAGCCAGCATAAATGCCCAGATAGCTTCACTGAATAGAATGCGTAGTAATAAAAAAAATATTTCTGATAAAAGTATTGAGAAGATGGGTTATGAGCTGAAGATTGAAGAATATCTGCAGAATGAAGAAGGAATAAAGACGAAGACCAAAGAGATTGCTGTTGAGAGAGAGAATCAAAGATATAATCTGGCAGTCTATGATGCAGATATCAGTTCATTAAAATCAGAGCTTGCAGAGATTACGGAGCAGCAGAGCAATAATGAATTTGTTGCACCAATCTCAGGTCCAGTAGTTTATGTAAGAGATCTTACAGAATCCAATGAGATTCCGGGAAATCAGAATATTGTAACAATAGCTGATTATGATGATCTTTACATAGAAGCTGAAGACAAGAATATCAATAAGTATGAATTTGAAAACTACAAGAGTAAATGGACTTACCTAAATGGTAAGAAGGTTGAAATTGACGAGAGGAATTACTCTAACGAAGAAGTTTCCTATGCTTTATCAGTACAGATGAATCCTCCAATGGCCTTTGATGTCAAAGAGGGACAACTGATCATGGGCACAGATATGCCTATGTATTTCCTGGAAGGCGATGATGCTCCTCAGTTGGCAGTTGGAAATGACTCAATCTACCGGGATAGTGGTGAGAACTTCGTATATGTAAAAGGCCCGGATGGTAAAAATGAGAAAAGAATAATAGAGTTGGGAGTTACAGATGGTCTTTATACAGAAGTAATCTCCGGACTTGAGGAAGGGGAATTGGTCTTCTATAACAACCGTGCCATGATTCCGAGCTCACAAGATATTTATGAGGTTGAACTATCTGACTATGTGGAGGAATGTACATCTAAGATAGTAGATCTGGCATATCCGAAATATGAAATATATACCTCAGAAATTAGCGGAGATTTTTCAAGAATCGCTAATACTGGAATGGCTTCTGCGGGAGATGCACTTTTCTCAGTAGATTCAAACGCAGGTAAGGGAGATGTTGAAGAGGCTCGTCTCACAATTGAGAATCTGGATAAAACCCGGCAGGAAGCTTCAGATACATATAATAAGAACAGAGCAGAATTAGAGGAAATTCTAAAGGGTGCAGAAATGTTCACTGCAGAAGATATGGGCACAAGTACAGATGCCATTTACGAAAATATGTATCTTGCGGAACGAACAAAATGTGATATAGATACTCTGGATATTCAGGAGAGTTACGAAAAGGCTGAATATAATGCAACCCGAAGTATCAAGATGGAAGAATATGAAAAAATCCGTATAGGAACAACCTATGTAGATGGTCATTCAGATTATGTGGAGAGTGCAGTAAGAGATGGAAAGATTGCAGCCATCGTTCACGATAATGATGCCAAGATTGAAAAGGGCTCTTATGTACTTACAGAATCCTATAGAAATGATAAACCAAATCATACAAAGCTTTTGGCAATAATCAGTGAAGAACCGGGGCTTGTTTCTCCTATTAACACGGCCTATCTGGGACAGAAGGTCACATTGGTTAATAAGCAGGAAGGTGATGGTAGTGCAGAGGATGTTAAGAATCTAAAAACCTGGACTGGAACCTGTATCGGAATAAATGGAAATAAAAACAGATTTATGCTTTTTACAGATGATGATAGACCACATGTGACTTTTTCAGCTCCATTTAACAAGAATGTCGAGTATCAGTGCATTCTGGAAATGGATGGAGAGATAACAGAAACGGATCTTCTTCGAAATGAGCTGACAATTCCTGCAAGAGAAATGAGACAGGTTGTAGCCGTTCCTATGAAAGCAGTAAAATCCGAGGTTGATCAGCTGACACAGAAAGAAAAACACTTTGTCTGGAAATTAGAAGGCGAAGAGTATGTGAAGGAATATGTAATCGTATATGATTCAATATCAGCTACAGGAACAAAATATATTCTTAGTGGATTAGAAGTGGGAGATAAGATACTGAAATGATAAGGTATATTCTTACAAAAATTAAAAATAAGTATAAACTTTATCTGTGTCTCATGATTGGTAACATTTCTATTATCATGATATTCGCAATGATCATGATGTTCAGAGATGGCTCAAGAATGAAGCTTATTCAGAGAGGTTTTTCAAAACAGCAGGAGCAGACTCAAAGATTTCCAGCCTATCTTTACAGATCGGATGTAGTAAAAGGTACAGAGTTGGTGGATCTTCCTGATGAACAGAGAAATACTAAAACCATCACAGACAGGATGAAGAGTTATGAGGATTCTTGGAACAAATATCTGGAACTTCCAGTTCTTTCGTCCCAGAGAATTATCTATTATAGGTCAGTTGATGCAGAGTTTTCATACCATGGAAGCGGACGAATAAGTTTCGGATGTATTGACGATGGATTACTATCAGATGATGATCCGGAAGGATGGTCAAAGCACTATCATGTAGTTCAGGGAGCTGATCTATATGAGGATATCTCAGAGTATACAGATCAGGGAATAGATATTCCGGAAGATGCCATTCCTTGTCTTGTAGGTCAGTATACAGCAGATTTGCTTAATTTGGTTCCTGGAGAACTTATCTATATTAAGAAGGTAATGTACGGAGCAGAAGAAAGTGATGATCCTGTTATTACACTCTATGTAAATGGAATCATTACCGAAAAGGCTGATGATTATTTCTGGCACAAAACTCTTGAAGAATGCGGAACATTTGCAATAGTTGATAAGAAAGACTTTGATAGTTTCCTCATGAAATATGAGAAGGATACAACTACAGAATGTTATGAGTCTTTCGATTACAGATATATTGACCCTAGCAATGTCTTTTATATTAACAATATCATCAGACAGTTTAAAAGTAAGGATGCGAACCTGGAGGAAAATATTACTCCAATCATTTCTGAATTTAAGGAAGGAAGTAAATCTGTAGAGCAGATGCTTTATGTTATCGTTCTTCCACTTATCGTTCTAGTGCTTATCTTCATCGGAATGATCGCATTTAGAATTATCGATTCAGAAGCAGGGGAGCTGACAACACTTAGAAGCAGAGGTCTAAGCGTAGCCAGACTTATAGTGATGTACATTATCCAGGCATTTATTCTTGCCGGAGTCAGTCTTCCTATAGGACTTCTGGTGGGCTTTGGTTTTGGAAAGATGGTTGCTAGTGTTGATGACTTCATGGGATTCTCATTTAGCTCTGATATAAGTGTAAGAGATTATAGATTCAACATATGGATGGTACTTGCAGGCATTGCAGCAGCTCTTATAGCAGTTATGGTTATGGAGCTTCCTGTACTGATCTTCTTCAAGAAGAAAAAGACAAGAAGAAAGACAGCAGCTACTCCATTTTGGGAGAAGTATTTCCTGGATGTGGCACTTCTGGCAGTGTCTGTCTATCTGCTGTTCAACTACAATAAGCAGTTGGGACTTCTTTCGAATAGCGTAATGAATGGTGAAGGAATAGATCCTGTTATCTTCATAAATGCGACGCTGTTCCTCTTTGCCTGCGGAATGCTGATGCTGAGAATCATTTTCTACTTTGTAAAATTGGTATATAAGCTGGGTGAGAAGAGATTCCAGCCTGTTACATATGCAGGATTCCTGCAGATAATGCGTACTAGAAATGCTTCAGCAGTAATATCAATATTCCTTGTTATGACTGTTGCCATGAGTCTCTTTAATGCAAATATGGCGAGAACCATAAATGCCAATAAGGAAGACCGTCTGAAATATGAATGTGGTGCAGACATGAGAATCAAGGAGCATTGGGACCTGATAGTTATGGGACCTCCGGGACAACGAGTTTGGAAGTACAATGAACCTGACTACGAGAATTATCTCAAACTTAAGGATGAAGGTCATGCTTCATCAGTTACTAAGGTAATGTATTCAGATCGTACCAAGATAAAAGCTGGTGGAAAGGACTTTTCCGATGTTTCACTGATGGCAATCAATACAAAGGAATTTGGTGAGACAGCAAACCTTAAGGATGGACTTACTCCAGAGCATTGGTATAACTACCTGAATGCACTTGCAGCAGAAAATGAGGGTGTTATTATCTCTAAGAGTCTTGCTGACAAGTATGAGGTTAAGGTTGGTGACAACATGGTAATTGAGCAGCTGCCTCCAGCAGCTACAGGCGAGACCAATGTTTATGCAACAGTAGACCTAAAGGTGGTGGCTATTGTTGATGCATGGCCAGGCTATGTGAAGTATAAATATGTAACAGATGAAAATGGAAAGGTAGTTGAAAAAGAAAACTATCTGGCAGTTATTAACTATGGATTGGCTACAAGTTCATTAACAGTTCTTCCTTACGAAGTATGGGTTAAGACTGATGAAGGCTATGATGAAGTTAAGGATGTGGTGAACGAAAGCTTTGGTTCAGGTACAAGATATTTGGATAAGGTTACCTCCTGGAAAGAAGAAATAAGAAAAGAAAAGTCTACAGCTATTATTCAGATTACAAATGGTATCTTTACAGCAGACTTCCTTGTAGCTCTTGTACTTTGTATCATAGGTTATATGATCTACTGGATAACATCTATTAGAGACAGAGAACTGCTCTTTGGTATTTACAGAGCTATGGGTATCAGTAGAGGCGAGATCAATAAGATGATAGGAATCGAACAGATATTCCTGTCGCTGATGTCAATCTTCGCCGGAGTAATTGCAGGAACCCTGGCATCGAAGTACTTCGTAAAACTATTTGCAGCGGTTTACCTGCCACAGAAGCATAATGTTGCAGTATTCATCAGCTCCTACGGTGGAGATATGATAAAACTTGCGCTGGTACTTCTGGTTGTTGTATTAGTATGCGTATTCTGGATCAGAAAGATCGTAAGAGGACTGAATATCACTGAAGCGCTGAAGCTTGGTGATGACTAAATCATTAATATCATTCTGAGTCTGGCTCAATTATATGGGCCAGGCGAAGAATCTTGTTTAAGGAAAATGAATATGGAAATATCAGGAAATAACAACATATTAACAGCTCGTGATGTGGTGAAAGCCTATCCCCTGGGAAGTGGTGAAACGCTTACTGTTCTTGATCATGTGAACTACGACTTTCCAAGAGGACAGCTGATCATGCTTATGGGGAGATCTGGTTCCGGTAAGACCACATTTATGAATCTTCTCAGTACACTGGACGATGTAACTTCCGGTGAGATCACATTTCACGATTCACAGGATGGTGACTTTGAATATTCAAAGATGAGCATTAGTGAAAAGGAAAAACTTAGAAGATATAAGATTGGATTTGTATTCCAGTCAGTAGCTCTTATCCCGGTTATGACAGCCTATGAAAATGTGGATTTCGGCCTTAGAACAGCTTACTATAAGGGCGACCGAAATGAGAGAATTAAGGAAGTGCTGGAAAAGGTGGGACTTTCAGATAGAGCGAAGCATTTTCCTGGGGAGCTGTCTGGTGGTGAGAGGCAGAGAATCGCCATTGCGAGAGCTATGGCACATAAGCCGGAACTGCTCTTTGCCGACGAGCCTACTGGAGCGCTGGATACAACCACAGGTATCTATATCGCAGAGCTGTTCAAGAATATGACAAGAACCGAGAATCTTTCAATAGTAATGACAACCCACGATGTTCGTCTGTCCGAGCTGGCAGATGTACTGATTCAGTTGTAAGTATTTTGAAATTAAATCAGCTTTTTAAAATAGTCTATTAGAATAATATTTTAAGATAATCTATTAGTTTTATTATTTATAATAATCTATTAGAGTAATCTATTAGAATAAATTTTTTTAAGGTAAGAAATATGAAAATATTTGAAAAGAATAAAAATATAATAGATAAGAATATTTCTGAGGGGACAGCACCAGTGAATGAGCCGGATCCTAATCTTATGGTGAGTGAACCTAGTCAACCAGATGAGCAGGCAACTCCAAATCCTATTATGGAAGAATCGAGTCAACCTGTTGATCAGATTGCTCCATCTCCATTTGAAAATAAAGAGGGTGAAGACGAACATGTTCCTTACATCAAATGCGACAGTCTGGTTCGAATATTCAAATCAGAGGGTATCGAGGTTATGGCTCTACAGGGACTTGACCTTGAGATTGAGAAGGGTGAACTGACTGCAATTATTGGAAAATCTGGTAGCGGAAAATCCACTCTTCTTAACATGCTGGGTGCACTTGATAAACCAAGCGCTGGTTATGTTGCATATGACGGTGTTAATATTGCGGAGCTTAGTGAAAAACAACTAGCTAAATTCCGTAATGACCATATAGGATTTGTATGGCAGAAAAACACCGATAACCTCCTTAATTACTTGACAGCTGTTGAGAATGTCGAGATGCCTCTTCTGTTCTCCAATCTAAGTAAGAAAGAAAAGAGAGAACGGGCAAAAAAGATGCTGGATGCAGTAGGGCTTGCTCATAAGGAGAAGAGCTTCCCGATGCAGCTGTCGGGTGGTGAGCAGCAGAGAGTAGCCATAGCAACAGCACTGGTAAATGAGCCAGAGCTGCTACTTATGGATGAGCCAACTGGTGCGGTAGATAGAAAGACCTCCATCATGCTTCAGGACCTTTTCCGCGATATCAATAGAAAGCTGGGAATCACCATCATCATCGTTACTCACGATATCAGCCTAGCTGATAGAGTAGACCGAGTTGTAATGATATCAGATGGAAAGATAAGTTCTGAGAGAATTATCAAGGAAGAATATAAGAAGAAGATTGAAGCTGGTGAGACCGTTCTTAAAGAGGAAATGAATAGCGCAGCCGCAGCCGTGGCAGCTTCATCCGGACTGGGAGCGGGAACTGGAGTATCATCTTCAGAAGATGATTCACATGAAGAGTTCTCAATTCTTGATAAGGCTGGCCGAGTAAGACTTTCAGCAGAAATGAGAGAAGCGGTTGGTATTGATTCTAACAGAGTTAAGATCGATGTTGTGGATGGAAAGATTGTCATCTCCAAAGAATAAAATAAGGTGTGAAAGGGGACAGGTCCAAAATGCACATTATGTGCATTTTGGACCTGTCCTCTTTCACACCTATAGAATTCTCAGTCAAAATAAAATATAATAATCAAGAAAAATAATCAATCAGGAGAATATTCATGACAATAAACATGCCTCAAGATGTGAGATTCATTATAGAAAAATTAAACGACGCTGGTTTCGAAGCGTATGCTGTGGGAGGTTGTGTGAGAGACAGCCTGTTGGGGAGAGAGCCAAATGATTGGGATATAACCACATCAGCAACACCTTATGAGGTGAAGGATATCTTTAGAAGAACTGTGGATACAGGAATTAAGCATGGAACAGTAACTGTTCTCCTCAAGAAGGAGGGATATGAGGTTACCACCTTTCGTATAGATGGAGAATATACAGATCACAGGCGCCCTGATGGAGTAACATTTACAAGGGAGTTGTCAGAGGATCTGCTTAGAAGAGACTTTACCATTAATGCAATGGCTTATAGTGATAAAACCGGCCTGGTGGATCTTTATGATGGAATAAATGATCTAAAGAATGGAATCATAAGATGTGTTGGAAATGCAGATGACAGGTTCGACGAAGATGCACTTAGGATAATGCGTGCAGTCAGGTTTGCTGCCCAGCTGGGATTTGAAATTGAAGAAGAAACAAGGGCAGCAGCTGAAAAGCATGCTCCAGAGCTGGTAAAGGTGAGTGCTGAGAGAATAGAAACAGAGCTTACGAAGCTGCTTCTTTCTCCTCACCCTGAGAAGCTTTTGGATATGTATGAGCTTGGTATTACCAAGGAAATACTTCCGGAATTTGATCTGTTGATGGAGACAGAGCAGAATACACCTCATCATAGATTTGATGTGGGGCGTCATACTATAGAGGTTATAAGGAATGTACCGGCAACTAAGGTTATGAGATATTCTGCCCTTTTGCATGATATGGGAAAGCCTGCTTGTAAGACAACAGATACTGCAGGGATTGACCATTTTAAGGGACATGCAATAGAAAGCGAGAAGATAGCCGGAACCATTCTTCGCAGACTTAAGATGGATAATGATACCATCCGCGATGTGAAGAAGATCGTCTATTGGCACGATTATGGAATTAATGGAACCACAAAGAAAAATACTTTACGCCGAATGTTGAATAAGATGGGAGCACAGTACTTTGATGAGTTTGTAGCTATACGAAGAGCGGACATGAAGGGTCAAAGTGATTTCAATGTGGATATAAAGCAGGAGATTTTGGAAAACTTGATTAAGATGCACGATGAGATAATCGCGGAGGGGGATGCATTAACCATCAAGGATCTAAAGCTTACAGGAAAGGACCTTATCAAAATGGGCATTAAGCCAGGACCTGATATGGGTAAAATCCTAAATGAGCTCTTGGACCGTGTTCTTGAAGATCCTTCACTGAATACAGAAGAAAAACTTCAAGGTATCGTCAGAGAGATGATGGAATGATCTAGTCAATGGCTAAAGATTGATGGATTATGGTATTACTTCGATGGAAGTGGATACATGGTAATTAGTCAATATTTAATTGTTACCCAAAATGGTCAAGAAAAAATATGAACATTATATGTTCAGGGTTGACGAATATATTGGTTTTGAATATACTACGGACTTGGAGAGAGCACGACTCTCCGCGAAGCATTTAGCTTTAGTAACTATTGACCACAAGACAGAAAGGAGGACATTATGCGAAGAACTTTATATTACAATTCAATATGTAACATTGAGGCAGCTATTGTCCTTGGTATGTCTATTAAGAATTCAAATAAAATGGTTTGATCAAATTCTGATAAATAGATTAAAAAAGATCTAAGATAATTCGTATAGATAATATTTTAGGATGATAAACACCTCTTTTAGTGCAGCGAAGACTGTACTAGGGGTGTTTTTTGTATGAAATTCAAACTGCCTCAAAATAATAATAGAATGAGGTAAATACTATGAAAGATAGATTGGAACCTTGCATCTATTACATTTGCAAGGGTGAAAAATGTAAAAAAGGATATGTAAAAGTTGATCTTAAGAAATGCAAGAATTGTCCTAAGTATCAGCCTAGAAAGAGTTCTCAGAGGAGAGAATCTGTAAGGGCGAAGAGACAGAAGGATAAGGATAGGCATGATAATTGGAAAATATAGGAGAAAATTATTTATGATAACAATATACGGAAAATATACAAATGCAATTGTTTATACTGTGGAAAATGAATTATATGCTTTAGAAGAATATGCCCGTAAGCAGCTTCAGATGATAGCAAATCATCCAAGCGCTGAAGGAAGTTGTATAAGAGTTATGCCGGATGTTCACCCTGGAAAAGTGGGAACCATTGGACTTACCATGACAGTGGGGGATTCGATTCTTCCAAGTCTGGTGGGTGTGGATATTGGCTGTGGAATGACCATAGCAAAGATAAAGGCAAAGGGGCTTCAGTTTCAACAGCTGGATACAGTAATCAGGGAAAATGTTCCTGTTGGTCCTAGGATTCGTGAAAAGGAGCATAAGTTTGCGGATAGAATAGACCTTTCAGAGTTGAGATGCAGTAAGGGGATAAATGCCAGGAAGGCTGTCAGAAGTATTGGAACCCTTGGCGGGGGAAATCATTTTATTGAGGTCGATAAGGATGAAGAAGGAAACATTTACCTGGTAATCCATTCTGGTAGCAGACATCTGGGAATGGAGGTAGCGGACTACTACCTTAGAAAGGGCCAGAAGGAAATGCAGATGAAGAAACAGGGGTATGCATCCTATGAGATGACTTGCCTTACGGGAGAACTTATGGATGACTACCTATATGATATTAAGATAATTCAGGATTTTGCCCGACTTAACAGGGAGGCAATGATTGAATCTATCGTGAAGGGCATGAAGTGGAAAGTGGAGGATAGCTTCACTTGTATCCACAACTATGTGGACTTTTCGGATGCTGAAAGACCTATATTGCGAAAAGGCGCCATAAGCGCAAAAGATGGGGAGAAAGTAATTATTCCAATAAATATGAGAGATGGGATAATACTGGGAACCGGACTAGGAAATGAGGATTGGAATTATTCTGCTCCTCATGGAGCGGGTCGAATATATAGGCGCTCGGAGGTGGCAGAGCATCATACTGTATCTGATTTTAAGAAAGCTATGGAAGGAATATATTCTATCTGTATAAATAAAGATACATTGGATGAAAGCCCATTTGCTTATAGAGGGATTAATGATATAGCATCGGTTATAGGAGAGACGGTTAAGATTGATAAGATTATAAAGCCTGTCTATAACTACAAGGCTGGTGGAGTAAATTAGAAAAAAGCGTATAGGGTAAAAGACAAATATAGGTGATTATGTTATAATAACACTTGATTCGTGTAAAGAAATACATGTAAAGAAATTTGTGAAAAGCAATACATGAATAAAAGGTTTAGTGTTTAGTAGACACAAATGAATAGTTAAATAATTAAAGAGAAAGGGGAATAAAATGGAAAAGCTAGAAATAGAAAATTTAGAAATGGAAAATTTAGAAAAAGTAGAAAAGTTTTTAAAGGAAGCTGGAACATATTATCTGGCAACTGTTGATGGTGATCAGCCAAGAGTAAGACCTTTTGGAACAGCAAATATTTATAATGGAAAGATTTATATTCAGACTGGAAAGGTTAAGGATGTATCAAAGCAGCTTCATGCTAATCCAAAGGCTGAGATTTGTGTATTTAAAGATGGAACATGGCTCCGCATTCAGTGTGAGCTGATTGCTGATGACAGCTTTGAAGCAAAGAAGGCGATGTTGGATGCTTATCCACAGCTTAGGAATATGTATTCAGAGGATGATGGTAATACAGAAGTGTTCTATATGCAGAATGCTACAGCAACATTTAGTTCATTTACAGCAGCTCCTGAAACTGTAACATTTTAACGATATAGACTGGGATTTTCCAGCGACATGACAATTGTAAAAATATGCTATTTATGCTAAAATTATCCTGTTTTTGGTGGCAAATTTTTGGTGCCAAAGCAGGATATTATTTTATGGAGGGATATATAATGGCAGCGTCACAAATTGGTATTATTGTCTCAATAGTAGTGTACCTTGCAGGTATGTTGGTTGTTGGTTTCCTTGCATCTAGAAAGACTAATGATGTAGGTGATTTCTATCTGGGTGGTCGAAAGCTGGGACCATTAGTCACAGCCATGAGTGCTGAGGCTTCGGATATGAGCTCGTATCTTTTGATGGGAGTTCCTGGACTGGCTTATTTCTCAGGTATTGCAGATGCAGGTTGGACTGCCATTGGACTGGCAGTGGGAACTTATCTTAACTGGCTCTTTACTGCAAAGAGACTTAGAAATTACACAGCGAAGATTGATGCAATCACACTTCCTGATTATTTTAAGAAGAGATTTAGAGATAAATCTAATATCACACTTCTTATTGGTGCTATTGCAATCATCGTATTCTTTATACCTTACACAGCATCAGGATTTTCAGCTTGCGGAAAACTTTTCGCACAGCTATTCGGAGTAAATTATCAGCTGGCAATGATTGTTTCAGCAATTATCATTGTTGGTTATACAACAACTGGTGGATTTCTGGCAGCATCAACAACAGACTTTATTCAGTCAATTGTTATGAGTATTGCACTTATCATAGTTCTCTTCTATGGAATTCATCATGCCGGTGGAATGAATGCAGTAATTGACAATGCAAATGCACTTAAGGGCTTCCTTGATATGAATGGTACTCATATAAATGCAGCTGCAAATGATGTAACTCAGTATGTAAATGACGGTGCTCCTTATGGTCTTTTCAGTAAGATTACAATGTTCTGCTGGGGACTTGGATATTTCGGAATGCCACATATTCTTCTAAGATTCATGGCTATTGAAGATCCTAATAAGCTTAAGCTTTCTCGTAGAGTTGCTTCTGTATGGGTTGTAATCTCACTTTCAGTTGCTACTTTCCTTGGAGTTGTTGGTCGTGCTATGACAGAGGTTGGAGCACTTGATCTTCTTATGGATAAGTCAGATTATACAGCAACAGCTGAGTCTGAGAAGCTTATTGTAGTATTGGCAGATCACATTTCACAGAATGGATTTGGATATGCGCTTATTGCCGGACTTATCATCGCCGGTATTCTTGCTTCTACAATGTCTACTGCAGATTCACAGCTTATCGCTGCATCATCAGCAGTTTCAGAAAATATTCTTCAGGATGTATTTGGTCTTAAACTTAGCGAAACAGCTGCTATGCTTACAGCCAGACTTACACTGGTTATTGTCGGCGTATTGGGAGTTATAATTGCCTGGGATCCTTCAAGTTCAGTATTTAATATTGTATCTTTTGCATGGGCAGGCTTTGGTGCCGTATTTGGACCAGCTATGTTAATGTCCCTGTTCTGGAAGAGAACCAATAAATATGGTTGTATCGCTGGAATGATTTCAGGAATGATCATGGTATTCGTTTGGAAGTATGAAGTTCGTCCTTTGGGCGGTGCCTGGAACCTTTACGAATTAGCACCAGCATTCCTGGTAGCACTTATCTTTATTGTAATTGTTTCACTTGCAACACCATTGCCTGAAAAAGAAATCGAAGAAGAATTTGATGAAGTAGTAAAGATGTAAAGATTTAAATATATAGATATTTTATTACTTTAACATCTTTCTATAGGTTTTCTATCTGCCAATCGATAGGATCGACACCATTTTCTTTTAAAAATTTATTAGCTTTACTAAAATGCTTACATCCAAAGAAACCTCTATATGCTGAGAGAGGTGAAGGGTGTGGAGCTTCAAGAATGAGATGCTTAGGATTATCCAGCATCTCTTTTTTGTTTCTGGCGAAACTTCCCCAAAGCATAAATACTACGGGTCTGTTAATTTCATTTACGATGCGGATAGCGGCATCGGTGAATTCTTCCCAGCCCTTTCCCTGATGGGATGCGGCTCGATGTGCGCGAACCGTGAGAACTGCATTTAAAAGTAGTACACCCTGTTCGGCCCATTTTACCAGGTAACCATTATTAGGGATGTAGCAGCCACAGTCGTCGTGAAGTTCTTTATATATATTTTGTAGAGAAGGTGGGATATCCACTCCAGGTTTTACGGAGAAGGAAAGTCCATGGGCCTGTCCTGGTTCGTGATATGGATCCTGGCCGATTATAACTACCTTCACATCAGATAGAGGTGTTAGGTGGAAGGCGTTGAAGATATCATTTCCAGGAGGATAGACGGTTGTGGAGGAATATTCCTGCCCCACGAAATTAAATAGTTTTTTGTAGTAATCTTTTTGAAATTCTGGTTCGAGAGCTTTTGCCCAATCATTTGTAATGGGTGGCATATCCTATCTCCTTTGTACGGGTTATATTTTAGGTGAGAAATGGAACAATCCCTATGCTATATGGTGTTCCATAGTACTACTCTTATTCACATCATAACATAAAATGAGAAGATCAAAATGTCAATCTGTTTGCAGGATTATATTTTGGGTATTTTGAGATTTATAATTTTGATCTAAAGATTCGATTTAAAGTTTTCTTAAAGAATTCTCATTTTCTTTATGATAGTATTAGCTTATGCTATTATACAACTTGGGGGAATTATGATATATTAGACTGGTATGCGGAATTTTATATATATTTTTATGAATTAGATAGTAAGGAGCAGATTGTTATGGTTGATGTAAGAAAAACGCAGGCGGTTATTGATAGCGTTAATACAGTTATAAAAGGAAAGGAAAATGTGGTTCGCAAGGTTCTGGCTGCGATGATTGCAGGTGGACACATACTGATGGAGGATATTCCTGGAGTAGGAAAGACCACGCTGGCGACTGCATTTGCCAGATCTCTTTCTCTGGACTATAAGAGAGTTCAGTTTACACCGGATGTACTTCCTAGTGATATTCTTGGTTTCTCTATGTATAACGCTGCTACCAAAGAGTTCGAATATAGACCGGGTTCTGTATTCTGTAATTTGTTTCTTGCTGATGAGATTAACCGTACATCGCCAAAGACTCAGTCCGCTCTCTTGGAGGTAATGGAGGAGGGCACAGCTACTGTGGATGGTGTGACCAGAAAGCTGCCAGATCCATTTGTAGTTATTGCTACTGAGAATCCTTACGGCTCCTCAGGAACCCAGATGCTCCCAGAATCACAGCTGGATAGATTCATGGTTTGTCTTTCCATGGGTTACCCTTCTCATGAGGATGCGGTTCAGATTCTAAAGGGAAATGCATCTAATCCGATTTCAAAAGTTCGACCTGTTATCACAGTTGACGAAATGGTTCAGTTAAGACGCGAGACTAATGACATGTTCATTCGTGATGAAATATATGAATATATTGTAACGCTGGTTGAGGAAACCAGAAGAAATGCTATATTCTCTGCTGGAGCCAGTCCAAGAGGAACTATTGCTCTCCTAAATATGGCAAAGGCTGTAGCGGTTATCGAAGGAAGAGATTTTGTTACTGCTGCAGATGTGCAGGATGTTGTTAAGGATACACTGGGACATAGAGTTAAGCTGGGACAGAAGGCAAGAGCTCAGGGCATGAACATGGAAATGGCAATGCGTGAGTTGATTCAGATAGTAAGAGCGCCAAGGAGTTAATATGGCAATTCCAAAACCCACAA
The DNA here is from genome assembly GCA_946538525.1 of uncultured Lachnospiraceae bacterium. Taxonomy (GTDB): domain Bacteria; phylum Bacillota; class Clostridia; order Lachnospirales; family Lachnospiraceae; genus Eubacterium_Q. The sequence goes on along the minus strand of CAMNGU010000004.1, from coordinate 8,737 downwards.
CTTCATATAATACCTATAATCAGTATGGTGGGTATGCAGGAATGTCTACAGAAAAGTCTCAAAAAGAACAGAAGAAGGCGGAAGCTGAGGCGAAGGCAAAGGCAAAGCTTAAGGAGAAAATGCAGAAGCCTCTTAAGACAGTGGTTCATCCCACAAGGATTATAGCTTATCTTGTAATGCTGGCAATTGTAATAGTGGTATATGACTTTTTGAGAAATCATTTTATGATGCTATCGCTATATATTGTTGCAAGCGCACCTGTTTTTGATATTATTACATGTTTCTTTTTATACAAAGGAATTGAGGTCGAGATTGCAGCACCTGAAAAGGATGTAAGTCGTTTTAATGTGGGATATTTGAACCTGAAAGTTAAAAACAGTTCGTTCTGTATCTCATTTGACATGAATACTAAGTTGGATGTGGAGAGTCCTTTCTATGGTGACAAGAATGGAATGATCTTCTCTCTTCCTTGTCGTGCTCATGAAGAGTTTGAGCATAGAATCCCTGTAAGATATTCAATGAATGGAATCTATAGATACAGCATAGACAGCGTGACTATAAGAGATATGCTGGGCTTTGTTTCTCTAAAGAAGAATATGACTTCTTCTGCAGAAGTAAATGTATTTCCTGAGAAAACTCTCCGTGCGGATTTTGATATGTCGGACATGAACAGAGGTATGACAGAGAGTGAGGAGACCATGAAGAAGGGTCATGATTTCTCGGATGTTACGGATGTTCGTGAATATATTCCAGGTGATAAGCTCATGAGTATTCACTGGAAGCTTTCGGCAAAGAGGGACATGCTGATGGTTAAGGACAGGGTGTCCATGTCGGATCAGCAAATGGTGGTAATGGTGGATCTGGCCGGTACAGCGGAGCAGGTGGATGAAGTACTGACTCTTGCATATGCCATAACACAGAGGCTGGTTCAGGACCAGACCTATGTAAGGCTTATGTGGTGGAGTGACAGTAACTTCCAGTTTGAGGAACGCCAGATTATGAATAGGGATAATCTACGCGAGGCATTTGCGGCGATTTATTATGAAAAGATTTATGATGATCCTTATAAGACAAAGGAATATATGCGAAACATCAGGCCAGAGCTTAAAGCCTATGCAAATGTATGCATAGTAGATGGAGCGGCTGAGATGGTCGTAGTTGAACAAGATTAGTCAAACAATTTGAATTGTTTATTATTCGAGGAAAATGGATTTATTTAGCAAGAGGGTTTATGAGCATATATACAAATCCACAACTGAATAGACAGCAGAATAAGAAGAAGCCAAATGTTATCAGTAGAAAATATGGTAAGGCTTCCTGGAGCTATGAGGAAACTCCTGCTATTGAGCTTTGTAAAGGAGTGGAGATAGATCCTTCTGTGTATGAGATCAGTGAAAACAGGTATTTAACCCTGATCTTGAAAGGTCTTATCGTATACTTCATTACGGCAGGAGGAATAGGTTCGTATCTTTCGGCGCTGGGAATCTCATTTAACCATATTGCTTTTAATTTGATAGTATTGGTTACGGCTCTCGTGTGTGCCATGCTGTATCATACTTGGAAATCAGAAAACCTTGGGTACCTGGTGTTCTTTGTGATACTGGCGGTGTGGATATACATTTTCAGAAACTATATCAACTCCGGGTTCTACGCGGTGCTAAATGATACGATATATTGGGCGTCCATATACTTCGATACGGAAGGTCTCCAGTACTATACAGAGCGAGTGGCCAACAGATATGCAGCCATAACCATATCCATGTCTACCTTGGGCATCGCTATGAATGTCTTACTTAATAACTACATTCTTCGTCGTGCCAGATATATGGTGGCTATCGGACTTGCAATTACCGTAAATCTGATTGCGTTCTACATGCACTATGAGCCAAATACGATCTATACGATATTTGTGCTGGCTGGAATAGCTATGACTTTCATGCTGAAATGTGGTCGTCACTATCATCTTAGCAGAAGAGACCATGTTTTCGGTCATACGAAGAAGGGTGTTTCCTACCTGCTGGATTATAAATCCCTGTGGCAGGGAATGCTTACAGCTTTCGTTTATGTTTTGATAATAGTAACGGTCATGAGTACCATTTACAGTAAGAAGTACTATGATTCTGAAAGAGAGCAAAGTGAAAGGAAGCTGGCCAGCAACGAGATAGTTGCAAATGTACTGACCATGGGTATATTTGGAATAATTGATTTATATCCAAATAATGGTGGACTTTCCACAGGAGAGCTTGGCGGTGTTTCTTCTATAAGACTGGATTATCAGACGGACCTGACGGTAATCTACACTCCGTATGCAAATGAGATGCTATATCTTAAGAATTTCACTGGTATGGAATATGAGCCTTACGAGAATAAGTGGACATCTGAGAATGGGAAGTTTAACAATACCTATCCTAGAGAAGTAGATGCTTTGAAAAATAAGTTTGAAGAAGGAAATGATTATAGTGCTAAGGGACTTCTTTCGGTGACAAATGTTGAAGCTCCGGCGCTGCCTTATCAACCATATTATTCAGATGGGGATACGAAGCCGGTATTTAGTGGTCAGACGGCAACCTATACTTATTATCCAAGAAATATGGAGATTGGGGCTAGGGTTGAAGAATATACTCCGGATCCGGTTTATCTATCAGTTCCTTTTGAGAATAAAGAGACAATAGATAAATTTATTGAAGAAGTTGGATTAGAACCAGGCAATCCTCAGGTGGTTGCAAAGCAGCTAAAGGATTATTACGAGGAAAATATTCCATATACCATTAGGCCGGGTGCAACCCCATGGCGTCAGGATTTTGTAAATTATTTCCTGGAGAAGAATCGGAAGGGCTACTGTGCTCATTTCGCATCTGCCGCAACCCTGGTGTTCCGAGAACTGGGGATTCCAGCAAGATACTGTGAAGGATATGCGTTGTCGTTTACTCAGGTTTTGGATCAAGGTGAACTTGTTGAGGGAGCGGAATATTCCTCTCGTTATGAAGGTTATAACTCTCTGGGTGAAACTGCGGTATTAAGAGTTGATGCTACAGATGCTGATGCTCATGCCTGGGTTGAAATCTTTGATAAGGATTTGGGCTGGATAAAAGTTGATGTTACGCCGCCTTCTACCCTTAATGAAGACGAAATTGATGAGAATGCCGGTTTCTGGGACAGCTTTAATAATGTTTTTGGCGATGGAGAAGAAGATGCGGGTGCTGGAGTAGGCATGAACAATAATCTTGATATATCAAAAGCAGATACATTTATGAAATATGTTGCTTATGTTGTAATCGTGCTGATCTTCTTGGCAATCATAGGTTATATATTTTTAAGATGTTATCCAACCATAAAATATCATCGTGATTATAAGGCAGCAGGCTTTTCGGATAAGCTTATTCTAAAATATTCCAGATATATTAATAAGCTGAAAAGGAAGGATCTAAAGCTTAGACCAATGATGAATTATGAGGAGCAGATGGCTTATCTTCTTCCTTTCTCAGAGGCAGATAGGCTTAGAATGGTGGATATTTTGGATAGAGCTGGATTCTCAAATAAAGAGATTTTGCAAAATGAGCATAATTTCGCAGATAATATCCTGGAGAATATCTTTAGGGATAACCGAAAGAAAAAGAGAAAGAAAAAGAGTTCAAAAAGAGAGCAAAAAGAGATAAAATCTTCTTGACAGGATATAGATTATCGTGTTAGTTTATACACAACATTTTAATAACCATCAAATGCAATGATGGGGAATAGTAAGTGTCGAAGATTCCTGATGAGATTAATTGTAGCTCATCAAAGAGAACTGCCGGGTGGTGCAAGGCAGAGGATATTCCCACTGAACTCGCCCCTGAGCAGGTTGGGTGAAAAGAAAAGTAGTTCAACCCGGGACCTCCCGTTACAGAGGAAAGATATAAGAATTGTAAAACCAGTTCCGTATCGATGAGTGCATATGACAGAAAAAGTCATATGAAGTAGAGTGGTACCGCGTGATTCACGTCTCTACAAATCGCAAGATTTGTAGAGACGTTATTTTGTTATCTATGAGTTAATGCATGATTAAATATTTCAAGCTTCGTGTAAGCTTGCTTACTAAGAAGATTGAATATATTTAATCATATATTAGGCGAAGCCTAATCATTGCTGAACGGGAGGCTCGAAGAGCCGGGTTCAGCAATTGCATTAACACTTTCTACAATCTTGATTAATAGTACAAACCATAGTAAAATAATAATTTGGAGGTAAATGACATGAAGAATTTTGAGCATTACAGAAGAGGTTATTTTATGCCACCAGTCGAGAGTACAGACTGGGTAAAGAAGGAGTATATTGATAAGGCTCCAATCTGGTGCAGCGTTGATCTTCGTGATGGAAATCAGGCGCTGGTTGTACCTATGAGTCTTGATGAAAAGATAGAATTCTATAAGGAACTCATCCGTATTGGTTTTAAAGAAATTGAGATTGGATTCCCTGCAGCAAGCGAGACAGAGTATGAGTTTTGTCGTAAGCTTATTGAGGAAAATCTGATTCCTGATGATGTTACCATTCAGGTACTTACACAGGCAAGAGAGCACATCATCAAGAAAACATTTGAGGCGGTTCGTGGAGCTAACCCTAAAAATGTAATCGTTCATGTTTATAATTCTACTAGTGTTGCACAGCGTGAGCAGGTATTTAAGAAGTCAAAGGAAGAGATTAAGCAGATCGCTATCGAAGGTGCTGCACTTCTTAAGAAACTTGCAGATGAAGATGGTGCTGAGTACCGTTTTGAGTATAGTCCTGAGAGTTTCACAGGAACAGAGCCTGAATATGCGCTTGAAGTATGTAATGCAGTACTTGATGTATGGCAACCTACTTCTGATAGGAAGGCTATCATCAATCTTCCAGCAACAGTTGAAATGTCACTTCCACATGTATATGCAAGTCAGATTGAATATATGAGTAAAAATATGAAGTACCGCGAGAATGTAATCCTTTCTCTTCATCCACATAATGATAGAGGGTGTGGCGTAGCAGATGCTGAACTGGGACTTCTTGCTGGTGCTGATAGAATAGAAGGAACACTTTTCGGAAATGGTGAGAGAACAGGTAATGTAGATATCATTACACTTGCCATGAATATGTATACACACGGTGTTGATCCATGTCTTGATTTTTCAGATATGCCTAGAATTCAGGAAAAATATGAAAGTCTTACAGGTATGGAAATCTATCCAAGAGAGCCATATTGTGGAAAGCTGGTATTTGCAGCATTTTCAGGTTCTCACCAGGATGCTATTGCAAAGGGTATGAAGTGGCGTGAAGAGGATCCAGATCAGATGTGGACAACCCCATATCTTCCTCTTAATCCTGAAGATATTGGTCGTACCTATGATGGAGATGTTATTAGAATTAATTCACAGTCCGGAAAGGGCGGTGTAGGATTTATCCTTGAGACAAAGTATGGATTCAATCTTCCAAAGAAGATGAAGGAAAATGTAGGTTACGCAGTAAAGAGCGTATCAGATCATGGTCACAAGGAGCTTATGCCTGAGGAGGTTTATCAGGTATTTAAGGATCAGTATGTAAATATTGATTCACCAATTAAGTTTAAGGAATGTCATTTCCAGCAGGTAGATGGTATTCGCTGCGAACTTACTATTGAGAGAGATGGAGTTCATAAAGTTTATCATGGACAGGGAAATGGTCGTCTTGATGCAATCAGTAATGCCATCATGAGACATTTTGCTGTTACATTTGAAATAGTAAATTACGATGAGCACGCGCTTACAAGAGGCTCAAATTCTCAGGCCTGTGCATATGTTGCAATTCAGGTTACAGGACAGGATGAGATTATCTATGGAGCTGGTATCCATACAGATATTATTGAGGCATCTGCTTACGCTCTTATCAGTGCAGTAAATAAGGCTCTCCAGAGCAAGCATCTCAGCTGATAAGACTGGGAATGTCTTAGTTGATAAAACTGGAAATAAAACTTAAAAAAACTAGAAAAAAACTAAAAAAAATCCGGAAATAATTCTTACAATAAAATTAGAAATAAATCCGGATTTGACTTGATACAATAAATTAAAAGTCAGGAAAATATTAATGGCGAATAATAACAACGACAATGTAATATATGTGTCAGGATCCGAAGAGGCCAGACAGAACAATGAACAGCGCATCAACGAAATGCACCAGAGGAGAATCTGGATTGTTCTTGTTCTTCTGATCGTTTTGGTTGTTACTGCTGTTTGCGTGTTTGTATTCATAAAGATGAGATCCTTCGGTGGAGTAAAGGTTCTTTCTACGGTTGAAACAAACTATGACGCAAATGCTAATTATATTGAGTTTGGTGATAATGTTCTTAAATATACACCAGATGGAGTTTCTTACATTAACAGTAAGGGCGAAGTTGTCTGGACTGCCGGCGAAGACTTCAAGGTTCCTATTGCATCTGCCTGTGGCGATTATGCAGTTGTAGCAGATAAAGGTGGTAACCTCGTGGCAGTGTATGGTATTGAGGGGGCGGTCAGCTCGGTAAAGATGCCATATACGGTTTGTGATGTTGGAGTGGCCAAGCAGGGCGCATTTGCGGCTATTCTTGAATCTGATGATACAAACTACATTCAGATGTACGATAAGAATGGTGAAATCATCTACGAGATAAGAACTTCTATAGATAAGAGTGGATATCCTATGGATATAGCTGTATCTAATGACGGGCAGAAACTTTTCACCAGCTATTTCAAGATGGATGGTGTAAATATCAAGAATAACCTTACTGCATATAACTTTGGCGATGTAGGTCAGAATGAGAATGCGGACAGAATGGTGGGAGGATACTCATTTGACGAGGAAATGATTCCAAAGGTTGAGTTTGTCACCAATGATGTTGTGGCTGCATTTTCAGATTCGAAGATTCATCTATATAATATGAAGGAAAAACCTTCAGAAAAAGCGGAAGTCGAGTATAATAGTGAGATTTCTAGCGTATTTTACTGTGAAGAATATATTGGAATTATTGAACCAGATGCCAGCTCAGGCAGCAATACTGGTTATGTAGTTAAGACCTATGATCTATCAGGCAAGAAAATGTATGAGTACGCATTTAATATGGATTATGACAAGATTCATGCCACAAATGATGAGCTTATTATAACTGGCGGAAATCAGTGTCTTATCATCTTAAAGAGTGGAAGAACAAAGTTTAATTACGCCTTTGATGGAATTATCAAATCTATGATTCCGACTTCAAATCGTAATGAGTATATTATTACATACGAGAACAGAATAGATACGGTTAGACTTCGCGGTGAAGACGAGAATTAGCAAATAAGATAAGTAATTAAGATATTTAATTAAATAAGTGATTCTAAAAAAAGTAATTAAAATAAGTATTTAAATTATATAAATAGGAAAATATATGTATTATATTATCGCTGGGATAGTTTTAATATTAGTAGTTAGTGCATTGATAGGGCTAAAGAGAGGACTTTTTAGGACTCTCTTTAGCTTTATTGGTTTAGTACTGTCATTGGGGGTGGCATATATAGCTGCACCTTATGTATCAAATTATGTTATAGATAATACCGAATTCTATGTAGCTATTGAAGAAAAGGTATATGATAAGCTAGAAAGCAAAATGAAAAAAAAGGTCAGAGAGTCTTTGGAGAATTCTGGCGTTACTGATGAAAAGGAACTGGATAAGCTGACAGAGGCTGCAACAGCAGAATATATGGCGGAAGATCCAGATAAGGCAACCCAGATGCAGTTGATTGATAGCTTTAATATTCCTGAGTATTTAAAGACAAGTTATATAGAGAATAATAATGATGGTGTTTATCAGGCTCTGGGGATTACCAGCTTTTTCAAATACATTTCCAGTTATACTGCTAAACTTATAGTGTCAACTGGTACTTATGTGGTTTTATTTATTCTACTTAGGCTGGTTATTACCCTTATAGGTATTATTGGCACCCATATTATAGACTTTGATCCGCTTCTATCAGGTGCTAACAGACTCTGTGGAATGATTCTGGGACTTGGTGCAGGATTTGTCATCATCTGGATATTTATGATAATAGCAGGAATTGTATTTGGAAAGAGTTACGATGCAATGATAAGTGGAAATGCATTTCTTGAAGCTCTAGATCAGAATAATATAATAATGAAAATACTCATGAATTTTTAATAGAAATGATTTCCAGATAAGTAAGACTGAGATAAAAAACTAAGATAAGAAAAACAAGACAAGAAAACCAAGAAAAAAATTAATGGATTTTAGTATTTAGATCATAAAATTCAGGATATATATTATTAATTCTCTCTCTATATATATTAAAGAAACCTTATATATAGTGGTTGTGTGGCAATTATAGCTACTAGATTTTGGGGACCGAGCAGGTCCTCATTTTTTTGATAAAAAAAGCAGAAAATTTTTTTAAAAAAGTTGTTGACATTAGTGTTGGATAGTAGTATTATAAACAAGCTGTCGCAAGAAAAGACAAAAACATGAGACATCAAAGCGATGGTTTTTTGTTCCTTAAAAATAGAGATTTTTAAACAAATCACTAATAAGAACAATCGTACATTTAACAACAGAATAACGATGACAACCCCGAAAATTCTTTTAAATAATGAATATTCGGAATTGAACGAATCCAAACAAGAACAGTAAATTGGAATTGGAAAAGTTAGTAAGCTAACGTTTTTTATGACCAAGGATCGTTGAGAAATCAACACAAACTTTTTTTGAGAGTTTGATCCTGGCTCA
>CAMNGU010000003.1 GCA_946538525.1 uncultured Lachnospiraceae bacterium | reverse complement strand
TAAGAATTACTGCCATAACAAGTACCACATACTTACTAAGCTTTGCCTTGATTCCGCTTGTTGCTATATTATTGATTACCTTTTTATTATTTACGTTCTTCATGATTTTGTCCTTTATTTCAGTTAACTTCTTATTTTCTTCCCCATAACAGGAGCTTTCTTATGCCATGATGTGTCCATCTTCGATTCGAATAGTTCTATCTGCCATCTGAGCTATCTCATCATTATGTGTGATCATTACAATTGTCTGATTGAATTTATTTCCTGTAGTTTTAAGCAGTCCCAGTACATCCTGACTTGTCTTAGTATCAAGATTTCCTGTTGGCTCATCCGCAAGTATGATGGCTGGCTTTGAAGCAAGCGCTCTTGCTATAGCCACTCTCTGCTGCTGTCCACCAGACAGTTTAGAAGGAAGCACATTTAACTTCTTCTCGATGCCAAGAGTTTCGATTACATTTTGGATATATTCCTTATCGACCTTCTTGCCATCCAGCTGAAGCGGAAGGACGATGTTGTCATAAACGCTGATCGATGGAACCAGGTTGAAGCTCTGGAAGATAAATCCGATCTTTCTTCTTCTGAAGATGCAGAGCTCGTCGCCCTTAAGTCCTGAGATATCTTTATCATCTATAATTACTTTTCCTTCAGTTGGATTATCAAGTCCGCCAAGCATATGTAGCAGAGTTGACTTACCACTTCCGCTTGTTCCTATGATACTGAGGAACTCTCCTCTTTCAACCTGAAGGCTTACATCATCCAGTGCCTTAACAAGTGTTTCTCCCTCGCCGTAATATTTCTTTAAATGTTCTGCTATTAAAATACTCATTTTTATTCCTCCATTATCGAGAACTATGTCTCTCTTTTTTTTACTGACCTTATACTATCACATACTTCTTTCCAGATTATTTCTCAAATCTTTCAGTTTTGAAAGATTTAAAATTTTTTAGTTTTTTAGAAATATTAGCAGTAACTATAAAGCAATAAAAAAGAGCAATTCTTAAGTAAGAATCACTCCTTCTGGCCATTTATGCCAGTTAACTATTTTCTAAGATAAATTATAAACTCTCCGCCTTTTCTAGTATCATTTGAAATTACTTTAATATAACCATCTTCCTTAGATAGAATCTCTCTTGCTAAGTAAAGTCCGATTCCAACACCGTCTTCCTGCTGAACTTCACTTCCTCTAAAGAATCTTCCGAAAACCTTAGTTGCATCTTCTTCTGATATACCTGGACCTTCATCTATAACATGAATAGCAACATACATTTCCGTTTCCGTAAGTTTCACTTCAACATTTCCACCTTCCGGAGAATATTTGACTGCATTATCCAGTACATTTATCAAGGCTTCCAAAGTCCATTTTTTGTCAAATGAAGCAATTACCGGGACATCATTTTCTTCAGCAGTAAAGATAAATGATATCTTCTTCATGTCAGCTTTTGCCTTTACAGCAGATACTCCAGACTTAACAAATTCTTTTACATCGGTCTTACTAGCTACAACTTCAAGTGTACCACTTTCAAGCCTTGATAGCTTAGTGAGAGAATCAATCAAAAACTCAAGTCTTTCATTCTGTTTTCTTATCTCTGATGCATATCTTTCTACCCTACCTATTGCAGCTGACATAGAACTGGCATCTAATGTTCCCTGATCTTCAGCCTCTGTCCCTTTACCAGCAGCCGCTGTTCTCTGAAGGTTATTTACTTCTTCACACAGCAGTTCTGTATACATCTTAATATTTGTCATAGGAGTTTTGGTCTGATGAGATATATCTGATATAAACTGTTCTAGTCTATGTCTCTCAGCTTCAAGGTTCTGATTTGAAAGAACCGATGTTCCAAGAAACTCCTTCCACCTTGCTTCCAGTCTTGATAGTTTTGTCTCATCATAGCTACTTTCTGTAAAAGTCCCATTTAATGCATCATCAAGCATCTGATCTAATCTATCGACTACTTTATTAGTAAACAACTTAAAACTCCCTTTTTATTATTCGAACTTATATCCTTGTCCGTATACTGTATTTATATGCTTACCTTTTCCAGAGCTTTCTATCTTACTTCTAAGACGATTAATAGTTACTGATAAAGCATTTTCTTCCACATACTCACCGCTATCGCCCCATAATCTTTCGATAAGTGTATCTCTTGTAAGAAGTAGTCCTTTATTATCCAAAAATATTTTAAGAAGCTTCTGCTCATTTACACTAAGGAACAGTTCCTCCTCTCCCTTAGTAAATTGAAGTTTATCAAAATCAAATATCATATCATCGATTTCATATACTCCAGACTTTTCATTTATAGAACTTGCTTTATCATTTGAAGCGCCTACACTCGAACCTGCATTACTTGTTATCTGACTGCGACGCACCAATGCATTTACTCTTGCTCTAAGAACTGCAAGACTAAATGGCTTTGTAAGAAAATCATCTGCTCCCATAGTAAGTCCCGTAACTTCGTCCATCTCCAGATCATTTGCTGTAAGAATAAGAACTGGAACATCACTTCTTTCCCTTACATATTTGAGATACTCATAACCTAATCCATCTGGTAGGTTAAGATCCATTATTATAAGACTTATATCATTTCCGTATTTATCAAATCCTGCCTTAGCATCCTCTATATTATATTCTTTATTAAAACTATCTGCATAGTCTCCAAGGGATATAGATATTCCCTCGCTCAGTGTTTTATCATCCTCTAATATTTGTATTACCAAAAACCTTTACCTCATCTAATATTATTTTAGGCCTTACCCCCACTTGAGTCAAAACTATTATATTTTTACTTATCTTTCATTTCAATCTATTTTTTACATATTTGGCACTTTACCTTATTCCGTATTCAGATGAGATTATAAGACGATATTCTAAAATTCCAGTTCTTTATTTCTAAAGAAAATTCTAAAGTAAATTCTAAAGAAAATTATATTAGAAACATTTCTTGCTATGGTCCTGATTACAGGTATTAAGAAGCGAGCATTTGTAACATACTTCATTCTTGCTATACCCATTTTCAAAGAAGTCCTTCACATTTTCCAGAGTTGTATCTGCAATATTGGAAAGAGCTTCCTGAGTGAGGAAGGCCTGGTGGGATGTAACGATAACATTTGGCATGGATATAAGTCTTGCCAGCACATCATCATTTACAATGTGATTTGAATAGTCGTGGAAGAATACATTTGACTCCTCCTCGTACACATCGAGACATGCAGCGCCAATCTTACGCTGCTTGATTCCTTCAACTAATGCTTCTGCATCGATGAGCGCTCCTCTGGATGTGTTGATCAGAACAACTCCCTTCTTCATCTTATCTATGGTTTCCTCATTTACCATGTGGTGATTCTCGTCTGTTAGAGGACAATGGAATGAGATGATATCACTTCTCTCCCACAGCTCCTCCAGGGAAACATATTCTATGTCGCTTCCCTCTGCCGGGAACTTATCGTAGGCAATGATATTCATACCGAAACCGCGGCAGATATCTATGAAGATTCGGCCAATCTTTCCTGTACCAACCACGCCCACGGTCTTGCCGTGCAGATCAAAGCCGGTCAGTCCATTTAGACTGAAATTGAAATCCTTAGTACGAATGTATGCCTTGTGGATTCTTCTAATGGATGTAAGAAGCAGAGCCATGGCATGCTCAGCAACTGCATATGGAGAATAAGCTGGAACACGGACAACATGAAGCTTCTCATAGGCATAGGCTATGTCCACATTGTTGTAACCGGCGCATCGAAGAGCTATCAGCTTAACATTCATTTCCACCAACTGGTCGATAACATCCTTATTGATGTCGTCATTTACAAATACGCAGACAGCATCGAAACCCTCTGCAAGACGGCAGGTATCCTTGGAAAGCCTGGTCTCAAAATAGCTTATATCATAACGCTCATCCGCATTTGCTTTGATGAACGAATCCCGGTCATAATCCTTTGCATCGAAGAATGCTATTCTTATTTTTTCCATAGTGCGGTCCTCTCTATTTGAAATATTTATATTGATATGTTTATATTGAAAAATTATTTATTAGTATATTTATCTTGAAATATTTATTTTGTTATATTTTTCTTGGTATATTTATTCACAAAAGGCCCCAACCATCCGATTAGAAGCGCCTGTCAAAACAATTATATATCCTTCTTTATATTTAGTAAATGTACCAAATTCTTTCTTATATGTGGCGCTAGCGTTGTTTTAAGAATGGTGCTTGTGCTATTATATAGGTACATAATTAGGAGCATTGGAAAATATGAGAAAAAAGGATCTGAAAAAAGAACCTAAAATTAAAAAGATAGATAATCTAGAAATAGACGAATTTGAAAAGAATGATTTGCCTGAGAATTATTCGCCTGAGAATTATTTGCCTGAGAATTATGAGGAAGATGAACCTGTGAAGAGCATCCCTGCGTTATTCAGTTTCATCGTCTATTTTGTGTCATACATGATAGGACTTGTGGTATTTTTTATTACAAAGCACCGCATCGCTATTCCATTTATTGGAATGCTTCCAGCTTTATTCTTCTTACCATACACAATTTTCGGTAAGAGAAAAAGACAGTGGGGGCTATTCTTCGGCATCTGCGAAGGAATAAATATCATAGTTTTATACGATCTACTGAAAGTTATAATTCAGTATTCAAAGGACAGAGGATAAGACTACGCTTGATAGGTTTATATAGGTGTATATATTATGATGTGGGTGTCAAAAGTACCTTTTGACACCATATTAGATAGGATATCTGATCAGTCAATAAAGAAGACCACCTTACCAAGTATCTCGTCCTTTCTGACAGGACCGAAAGCTCTACTGTCATAAGAAACGATTCTATTATCTCCCATAACAAAGTACATATCATCTTCGATATAATATTCAGAATGAGGACCGAAAGAATATGGTACGCCCTCAGAATATACATCTGGGTTCTTCTCATCATTTAGATAATAATCCCCATAAGAGAACTTAATATGGTCTCCTGGTACACCCGTCACCCTTTTGATAAGATACTTAGGCTCTGACTCCTTATCTACTATCACAATGTCACCCCTTTTGATTTCCGTAAAGTTATGATCCACGAAACAAAAGCCATGGCCTTGAATAGTAGGGTACATAGATTTTCCAGTAATTTTATAAATATAATCCTTCTTTTTTGCCCAGGATATAAAGTTCGATAAAACAATTACTGTTACAACAAATGCCAACACATAAGGAATATTTCTAATTATTCTCTTCTTAACTATTTTCATTATTTTTTCCACCTCTATTACAGAGTACTATCATAACATTTTCTATTTATTTTCTGTTAGGTGCCTGACCCCATTACGGAATTATTATGAAAATGTTACGGCCATGTAATGGTGCCTGACCCCATTACAAAAATGTTACGCGACCACACTATATAATACACCACAAATGAAAATACCGCTATGACTTATCATAACGGTACTTCATATCTTATTAACTATTATGTTTTGGGGAGTATTCTTAATCCTCTAAATAAATAATTTCCACTTCTTCATCACTTGATTTTGTTGGATCAATATATACATACTCTATGCCCGTTTCGGCACTTGTCTTCTCATCAAAATGGATTGTCTGTGGTTCGTCGTCATCTTCTAATTGACATGTAATGTCGCATTCTCCCTCATCAGTCTTTAATTGTATTACATGAACCTCTTTTTGAGAACCATCACCAGGCATATCTTCTATACATTCTTCAAACGATTCTGTAGTTTCTTTTATAGTTTCTTTTGCAGCTTCTTCCGATTTATCTGTCTCTGCTATTGTTGCCTCGGTTGTTGCTATTGTTGCTACCTCTTTAGCGTTATCCTTTGAATTCATCTTTGGATATGTTAAGAAGCATATTGCTAAAATCCCACATACAGCTAGCGCTACAGCGAGAATAATTTTCTTTCCTTTTTTCATTTTAAGCACGTTTTTCACCCTTTCATCAACGCCTATCTCCCCAAATGCAACTGGACACGCCGAGATATATTTTCTCGAAACACTTAGATCAAGCAGCACCTGAGAGTAGGACTTCTTCATGTTGTATCCAATCTTCCTAATAACTTTCTCATCGCAAGCGAGCTCAATATCTCTGCAAAGCAGAATATAAGCCAGCCATACCAGTGGATTGAACCAATACACGGCTGTGATGATAAAGCCCAAAGGTTTTACAAAGTGATGCACAACATATTTATCAACATTGAGTGAGGTTAATCCAGAAGTGTTGGTTTCTGGATTATTTGATAAATATGTAGTTACTGTCACATACTCCTTTGCGGGAAGTAAACTAAATGAACTTTCTATGGCAAATGGGATTGCAAGCCTTACTGCCACCAATAGCCACATCAGTCTACTTCATTTTGTCATCAAACCTTGGGTTCACTTTCAGAAACCTTTGGTATCATACAAAAGTCGAACGCGTTAGACCTCTATGTTTTGAAGTCTAACACATTCGACCAATCGTGTCAATTATTATTTTTAGAATATCATTTTCAATGCATAAAAGGAGCCAGTGAAGTTCCTCTCCACCAGCTCCTTAATACATCTACTTTTATCTAATTTTAGCTACTCTTATCTACTTTCATCTACTAAAGCAAATTCACTAATTGCATACTCCATCAGAACCAATCCAGTAACCATCAATATACTGATTAGATACCATGTAACCTGAACCATCGAAGTAATACCAACTGCCATCTATCTTCTGCCAGCTGCTTGATGGCCACCATCCAGAAATATCTTCTATCCACCAACCTGAGGAATTACTCTTCCAGGTAAGTTTATAGGTTGAATCCCAGGAACCATCACTATTGAACCAATAGCCATCGTACCATTCACCTGATGCCATATATCCTGATGAATTGAAGTAGTACCATACACCATCAATCTTCTGCCAACTACTCTGTGGATACCAGCCAACTGTATCTTCAACCCACCATCCGGTAGAATTACTCTTCCAGATAAGCTGTCCAGAATATGTACATGAACCATCTGCACTTATCCACTTTCCATCACGCCATTCATTACTTGCGTTATAAGAGTCAGCATTAAAGTAATATTTGGTTCCCTTAATAGTAACCCACTCACTCTTAGCATAGCTTCCATCTGCCTTAATATACTGAATTCCTTTAGCTGAGGTCACAAGTGTATTCTTCTTTGCAGTACCAGAACCATTACCTGAACCACTTCCTGAACCACTGCCAGATCCATTTCCAGAACCTGAACCACTGCCTGAACCTGAACCACTACCTGAGCCACTTCCCGAACCGTTTCCACCTGATGGATTAGACTTCTGCTTCTTCTGCACATTTACAGAAACTGCTGCTCCGCCTGGCATTTTCAGTTCTTCCCACTGCTCCGGCTCTCCATCAGCACTAGTCATATACTTAACTACCAATGTCTTAGCTCCGGTTGTAGTTGTAACACTTGGGTCACCCACTGAATATTCATTTCCAGCGTTATCCACAAAACAAATCTTAATTTTCTCATTCTCAAGTACTGCTGCATCCTGAGAAAGATAGATTGTTTCGCTGCGACCATTATCATAAGTCTTTACAACAGCCGCTCCCTCAAGGCTAACTGCCTCACCTTCTGTATAGTTTGTCTTTGTCGGCGGAGTAACCGTCTTACTTATCATAGTTGGTTCAATAACATTTACAGTAAATGTTGTACTTCTTCCACCATATGTTACTGTTACTGTCTGCTCACCCACAGCGCCAATATCAAATCCTGAAATCGCAACTCCAGCATCTCGGAAACCAACATATTCCACGAAGCCACAATTATTTGTAACCTTCAAAACACCCGTGCCAAATGCGGTTCCTGCATTATAAGCTGTAGAATTCTGAATATATTCAACATCCGTTGGTACTGTCTCTACTTTCAATGACTGAACCACCTTAGGCTCAATCTTAAGACTAAATGGCTCCTTAATATATGGTGCACCTTCGTAGTCTTCCTTATATGTCACATAGTATGTAACAGAATCGCCAACCGTTGTTGTGCTCCACGCATCTCCATTTCCACTACTTCCCACATTCATGCGAATATTTGCGAGAGTAATAGGTGTTTCTCCATCATTACTTGCACCTAGCACCTCTGCAGTATTATTATCGTAAAATGCCTTTACTGACATTCCACTGATATCAAGCGGCTGACCAGCTGCATATGAAGTCTTTGTAGGAAGAGATGTTATCTCAAGAGATACCATTCTCTTCTTTCTAACAGATACATTAAATGTTGTACTAAATCCGTAAACATTAATTGTAAGTGTTTGATTACCGATGGATGAATTATCAAAACCAATTACATCGCTTACTGAATAATCGCTTGAAGGAATTTCTGAAGTCTTACCATTTGCAAAAACTGACTCCAGCTTAAGTCCGGAAATATTAAGCGCCTGTCCCTCAATATAACTTGTCTTTGTTGGATTGCTTGAAACTCTGATACCAATTCTCTTACTAACACTGATATTAATATCATTTCCGTTAATATCCTTAAGCGCGGTGCCCTTATATGTGATCACCAGCTGTTTATTTCTCTCAAGTGGTGCAGTTGTGCTGCTTTCATCTGCAAATGAAACTGCAGCATCACCAGCTAAAAGCGCCTCCTGAAGACCAATCTCTGTTACCAGACCATTGTTATAAAGAAGATTAATCTTAGTTCCTGCTAAATTCAGATATTCGCCCTCGGCATAACCAGTTGCTGTAGGTGGAGTAACATAGGTCTTCGTAAGTGTTGGAGCTTCAACCGTCGCGTTAAATGTAACTGTTTTTCCACCAAATGAAACTGTTACTTCCTGCTCGCCCAGCTTTGATATATCAAATCCAGATATCTCTGCATCACTGAAGCTAACCTCTGTACTTTCATTATCATTATATTTTACAAGAAGTGCGCCATCTGAGAACTTATAATCCTTATAGGAAATATCATTCTGTGGGAAGGTCTGCTTTGAAGGTGAAGTCTTAATCTCAATAGAATCTATTTCCTTTTCAATTACTTCAATATCAAATGTACTAAAGAGATATGTGGTAGTAACCTGCCCGTTATCACCCTCTTCTGCTTCACAAGGATAAAATACATAAACTGTAATTTTACCCACAGTATTAGTATTTACATCTTCTCCAAGACTTGCACGAAGTGGATCATCAACTAGAACAGGATTCATTTTGATTATTGCATCACTTAAAGGAAGTTCTTCTGCCGGCTTTCCATTATCATATGTTCCATATACCTTAAGTCCAGCTATACTAAACTCCTGTCCCTGAACATAGGTTTTCTTTGTTGGTCCGGAAAGTGATATAGACTTAAGAGTCTTCTTTTTAACACTTACCGTAAAATCGTCTGAAAAACCATAAAGTGTAAGAGTAATAATCTGATTTCCATAGGTAGTCGGATTTGGATTAAATCCAGAGAAATTACTTACCGAATAATCGCTTGCTGAAATAATTCTTTCTTCGTTATTATCAAGAAATTCCTTTACCTCTATACCTGAATAATCCAGCTCATCAACCTCACCCTCAATATACTCAAGCTTTGTTGGAAGTTTTGTTATCTCAATTCCTATTCTCTTTACCAGATGAAGAGTTGTATTAACTGTCTTTGTTACCGTACCTTCTGTGTATGAAATGGTAATTTCCTGATTACTGCTTGTAGAGTTTGCATTAAATCCAGAAATCATACTAGAGGTAATATTTATCTTTTCTGTCTCGCCATTATCATATGTTGCAATGATAGCACCTTTAATATCTGAAAGTTCATATTTATATACAGATGTATTATTCTCCAGCTCACCATTCTCAAGAGCTATCGATGTCAAAGTCCTCTCATGAACTACTATGTCGCAGGTAACTGTAACTTTTTTACCGTACATATCAGTAATTTCTCCAACAGCCTGGAATGTACCTGGCGCTGCATATTTAGACGCTTCTATAGATTCCCATGTAACAGGTACTTCACTACTTGTATCATTGCTCCAGTTAACCGTAGCATTTGCTGGAAGATTAGGAGTAGGATCAACTCTTTCTGATGTTATAAGTGACATGGAGTCAATACTCTTAATCGTTGCAGGAAGAACAGTAATATTAGCTGTTACAGATTTTCCTGCGCAAGTACCAGAAACAGTATAACTATTTCCTTCTATCTTGTTATAATCTTTAGGATCAAGTTCTTCCCAAACAATATCTTCATCTGTTTTATCACCATTTGACCAGGTTACTTTCGCCGTACTTGGAAGCACCGGTTCTGTACCACATTTTGTTTCAACATTTGGCTTTTCTATAACTGCACTCGTAACTGTAGCAGGATTAACCTTAACTGTTATGGTTGTTGTTCTTCCACTATATGTACCAGTAAGATCGTAGGTTCCACCATCCTTCATCATATACTTTCTAGCACTATCGTTAAGACTGGTATACTCATTTGAAGGATCTGCATCTGCCCAAGTAATATCATCCTGATCAACATCACCATTTGACCAGGTAACGGTTGCTGTTGGGTATGTAGGTGCTGTACCACTTTCTGTTTCAATTACAGTATAGTTTGTTGGCATCTGAACGCTTGTTACTGTTGCCGGATTAACATGCAGCTTTTGTGATACAGGTATTTTTTCCACTCCATTATCCGTAGTTACACTAACAGTACCAGTAAGAGTAAAATCTCCACCCTTTCTGCTCATATAATAAGTTTTACTTTCATCATCCCAAGTTACCGTATATGCATAATGCATATAACCATTTGAAAGATCAATTCCTGCTTGCGGATATTTAATATTGGTACCGGAATCAGTAGTAATAAATTCATCTTCAGCAAATTGATGTGTAATAGTTATTTTTCCATTTACTATTTCACTATATAAAGGTGTTGTTCCAAGAATTTTAGCGGCATTTACATGAACCTTTTGAACAACTTGCATTCCAGCCGCAGTTCCTGTTACATCAAACTCTGTACTCTTAAAATGAGTTAATAATTTCGAAGTATCATAGCTATCCCATTTTGCATCAACATTTACAGTACTATTATCACTTAATCTTGCAACTACTGTTTTACTAAGCACTGGTGTTTTGTTGGTTTCCACCGTTACCATAGCTGGGTTTTCTACACTAACTACTTCAACACCCTCTGGTACAATTAAAATGTCTCTTGAAATAGTCTTTTTACTTGCCCCAGTTCCTATCGTAGCAGTTAATGTAACCATACCCGTTGACTTAACAGTAGCTTTTCCATCTTCGTCAATCGAAAGCTTATCATTATCAGAACTTGACCATGTTGCCCCTTCATACACTGGACAATCCACTGTAGTATTGGCTGCTGCTCCAGTAAAATAAACCGCTACTAATAAATCATAATCAACTTCATCATTTGTATGTAATACTGATTCTCCAACTATATCCAAATTTTGAACTGAAGAAACAAGCACAGGTATCTTCTGAATGTAAGTAGCATTCTGCGCAGCAGGAAGTGCACCAATTGGAGTATCTGATGTTGCATATGCTCCAGCCGTACATGTCCAATTCCAACGAAGATTATCGTTGTTTGGATTAAAGGAAGCCATACCCGTATAATTATACTTAGGATTTATAAGACTTTTATAATGTCCCATTTGCTCTCCAGCTGGAAGACTATTTTCATCTGTTGCATAGTCTATCCAATTCTGTTTTTCTTCAATCCATCCATTTATCTCATTTGCTTCACTATCAAAACAAGTATATGATATATATCCCTGACCATCTTCAGTTTTTCGTGAAACGGTATCACCTGTCCATGCCAGATTTTCTCCCAAAAGACCAGTACTACCAAAATATGACAAAACACTGGTTGCTCCTGTTCCATTTGGTCTTGTATGATCCAACCTGATTGAGGCTTCAGCCGCTCTAATAGTTGCTGCCTTATTGCAATTTACTCCTATCTTCAAAGGAACATAATCATCCTCAGTCAAACATCTTGATGTGTTTCTTGGATCTGGAACATTTCCAGCCGTGCAAGCCTCCCATCTTACTTGATTGACCTTATCAAGAAGTATCTGCATATTATTTGTTTTATTTACTCCCTCAACACCAATAACAATAGTTGGCTGAGTTGCATTATCAGGGATATTATCTCTAACATCTATTATTTGATTATCTGTTGCTGGAACATCTGCCGCCTGAACATAGTTAGAACTATTCGGCAAAACTGGACATGCTAGTACCATTACCCCGGTCAGTACTAGTGATACAAATTTATGTATTCTTTTTTTCATAGGCACCCCTCCAAACCACCAAAAAAACAAGTGATTCTTCATCTGCTATATTTCCCCAAATAAAGCTAATAACCCGTATACATATTTTACTTTTTATAGATAAGAAATACAATCTGAAAATCGCCAAAATTATACATACTTTTTGACATTAACATACAATTTTTCTTTCCTCGTACTTCCTCCTTCACCGTCAAAGATGAACTTCCCATTGCCCCTTACTGAAATGGTATCTCCAGCTTTAAGTGGTCGGGCATTACTTGTCATAGTAATTCCATTTAGGAAAACTTTTCCTTCCACAAATAGCTTCAAGGACTGTTCCCGTGAAAGGTTGTACAGCTTGGCAACTATTGCATCTATTCTGTTGGAGCTTACTATCACAGACATTTCTTCCAAATGAGGAACCACTTCTTCTGGTACTTCATCACATCTCTCAACTCGAACATTTGTATGCTTAACATAGCCGAGATTTTCAATAATATAGTCTGCAATGGATTCAATTACAAATACATAAACTGCTCCCTTTATCTTTTTAGCAGATTTCTTCGCCTCGGATGAACCACTTTTTTCAGAATTATACCCAGAACGCGCTCCATCTGCCCCACGAGGAATTACAATATCCCCAATCTTCTCCCGCTCCAGACCAAGTCCTATAAGAGAACCTAGATAGTCTCTATGAGTCAGCTGCTCAGCATACTTAGCCATAGCCGGGTAAATTCTAAGCAGGGTTATAGGATATGGTTCCTCATAACCAAACATTTCTAAAGAGCCAAATCTTACCACACATCTCTCACAACCTTGTGTCCCACCAAAAGCTCTGCAATCCACCTGTCCTATAACACCTTCTGAAGGTAGGTTCAAGCCTCCAACAAACTTTTCAAAACTATTTGATTCATTAATGTCAGAATATTCCTTTTCCGATTCACCAGTTTTTTTCAAAATTCCATAATACTCAGACATCTGCGAAATATTCAAAAAATCCGTAAAAACATACCTGTTTTCACGGTACGCTTTTTCCGCTAGCTCATTTAATCTTTTCTTTACATCAATTCCTGTATCCATATTCTCTATTCATTCTTTTCTAATTTAGTTTAGTTTTTTTGTTTTGTTTTAGTTTCTTCTATTTTTATTTTTCTATTTTTATTTTTCTATTTTTCTATCTTATATCTTCCCTTTTACTTTTATCTGGTATTTCCATCTTGTTAAAAAAGCGCCAGCGAATTCTCACTGGCGCTAATCTTTATTTATTCCCAAAAGTATCTCCTAAAAGATTACTTAAGGTTTCTTCAGGATAAATTAGCTACTTTAGTTTACTTTAGCCAACTTTGATCTTCTTTAGTCTTCTTTAATTTCCAGTGCTCACCCATGTACCTGGCGCAGTTGATTTATCATATAGGTAGTAGCTGCTTGGATCGATGTCCGTATTCTTATCTACTCCCATAGCACTAACCTCTGCCGGTGTCAGAGTACAAGCATCGATAAATGCTGCATCTTCGCAAGGCTTATAACCTACTCCTTGTACATAATATGTCACACAATTCAACTGGCTGGCAATATAATTTCCGGTTGTTGAATCATAAGTATAGCTTGTATATCCACTCCATACTCCCGTAGAAGAATTATAATTAGAAGGCATTCCATTAGAGCCATTATAGCGATATGTATTACCATCATCTGGAACTGGAATCACCGCATCCTTCACAACAATAGTTGCTGTCTTTGTGTCCTTTCCGTCCGCGGCTGTATCGCCGTAATGAACGCCCTTCTCTATTATCTCGTGCCTGTTGTAGTATCTGCCCTCGAACCACGCATTGCTGAAATGGCCAATGCCTACAAAACCGTAACTTCCTTCATCCGTGCTTCCATTATCATACAGATAGGTATATCCGGTTCCTGACGAACCAAATACGCTATATATAGCAAGAAGTTTTACATAGCTTCCTGTTCCCACTTTACTTCTAACACTTGCCCATGTGAGTTTATCATTTGTTGGGATATCATCAGGAACACTGAGGGTTCCGTAGTATTCCAGCTGATTACAAACGCTGTCTAAGGTTGCTGTTGTATATGCATCAGAACCTGAACCATCAAATGAGTACCAATAATTTATTTGATTCTCCATAATCTGCTTTCCACCGCCACTTCCAGCACCACCATAATATTTTGTGGTTCCACCATATGTAAAACCAACCATGTAATGACTAGAATCACTCCAGGCATAGGTTGCATCCGGCTGAATTCTCTTTGAAACTGAGATCATCATACTTGGGAATCCCAAAGAATCATATCTATATGGATAAAGATCTGATACCAGAAGCCTCTTTCCGTCCTTCCTGCTGTATGGACTTTGAATATAGAAATTCTGATCCACATGAGGTGAATTAGACAGTCCGTAGTAAGGATAAGTTGTACTCTTCACCAGATTACCCCTGACAGAAGCACCAGAATAAAGACATATACTTGAAAATCCAGACTGGATCGCACTCATTTTACCAAAATAATCTGAAGCCGAACCGCCATATTGCTGAATCAGATAGTCTGTCTCATCAACCAATGCGTCAATAGTAAGTTTCACATCCGTCTCGGCTTTGTCATAAGTTGTTCTATATTCAGTCTCTCCAGTTGTCAGATTATAAACAGGTGTCTGCCCATCCACGGCGCGAGCCTCAAGTACAAGTTCACCACCATCTGTATATGAACCAACACCTATATATCCACCTTTAACCCTTCCAGTCGAAGCATTCTCATACTTAACATCTGAATAGATTGTAGTAGTCGGAGTTATTGATCCTGTGGAATCAGAATACTTTGTTGACTTGTCTACAAAACTAAATGATTCTGGATCCGGATTGTCTGTTTCAATATAGAAATAATCATTGAAAGGTGGAAGCATCGGATGTATCTTGTATGAATATTCGCCATAATTAATGGCATTAGAACCACCTGATCCAGAGCCACCAGAACCATTTCCTGTAGCTGATGATGGTCTGCCTGTATCGCCGGAAGCTTTTTTCTTTTCGGTTTCCGCCTTATCCCAATAGCCATCAGCATTGAACCAGTAATATTCACCATTTATCCACAGTCCCTGATTTGAAGGATACCATCCTGAGGAATCCTCAAACCACCAGCCTGTGTCATTTCCTTTCCACTGACCAGAGTAGCCTTCCACCCATGCACCATCAGAACCAAGCCAGCATCCATCACGGTAACAGTTATATTCCATATATCCTGACTCAGCAAAATGATAACAATAGCCATTTATCCACAGCCACTGGTTACTTGGATACCATCCACTATCCTCAAACCACCAGCCATTACTATTTACCTTCCACTGACCATTTGAATATGCTGTATTCCAGATTCCATCCGGGCCTAACCAGCAGCCATCACGATACTCGGAATAATCCATGTATCCACTGGAAAGGAAATAATACCAGTAGCCTCCAATTTCTGCCCACTGACCTGCATAGTAAGAAATACCATTATAGTAATACCAACCGTTTGAGTCACTCCCCCACTGTCCTGCGGCATTACTCGGTATGCTAGGTATAACAAGGGATATCACCATACCAAGTACTGTTGTCATGGCAATAAGTTTTTTACATATTTTTCTCATAGACACGCCCTCTCCATGTTAAATATTTGAAAATCACTCTAAGAAAAAAATCTAAGAAAAATAATACTTAGTCCCCACTAAATCTTCTAACCTTGTCACCCCAAAATATTAAATTTTTTCCTCAAAACTCGAAATCGAAAATCGAGAAATGCTATGCCCTTATTTTATCACTAATCCCTTTGTTTCTTCAATTAATTTATTCCAAATTTTACATATATTTCCCCCGATTTACAGCCTCAAAATTTTATTCTCAAACCAAAAAGAGCACCGATGATTTCTCACCGATGCTCTATGGGTTTCAATTTATGTTTTATTTATGAAACATATCCGCTTCCATTGAACCAGTACTGTGTTCCATCAATCCAGAGATACTGATTTGTTGGATACCATCCGTTATCCTCGAACCACCATCCGTTTGCATCCTGGTGCCATGTACCATGTGTATATGTTGAGCTGCATGTACCATCAGCATTGAGCCAGTATCCATCACGATACTCTGAATAATCCATGTATCCTGAAGCTGTGAAGTAATACCAATTTCCATCGATCTTAAGCCACTGGCTTGTTGGGTACCAACCCTTTGAATCGATTACATACCATGAATTTCCACTTCCTTCCCAGAAGAGAACAGCTGAGTATGTCTGTGTTCCATCAGCATTGTACCAATGTCCATTGAACCACTCATTTGCATGTGTACCTGTTGAACCACCAATAACAAATGTTGTTGTCTGTGTTCCCTGAGGTGAATCAATATAATCGCTTGAACCCTCTGGTTTATACTGCATCTTTGCAACAACTGTTAATACTGTACCCTTTGCATAACCATAAGGTGTTGCTGAGTAAGTAAATGAATCTCTTCCTCCAGCAGCAAGCTCTTTCTTAGTATTATAAAGAGTTCTTGATGTACCTGTTACTCTCTTTCCTGTAGCGTCGTAAACATCAATTACAACCTTTTCCCATGTATAAACACTCTGTGTGTCATATACACAAATGGTACTCTTAACATTGTTCTCACCTGTGTACTGTGCCTTTCTTGGCATGATTGTTGGGTAACTACCTGCTGCTTCAGCCTTTGCTCCTGGAATAACAACCAGTGAAAGAATTACAGCGAGAGCCATGATAAAACTTAAAATTTTTCTTTTCATAATTTCCCCTTTCCTTATAAAAAATATAGTTTTATCTTATATAACATCTATATAGATGCTTTTTAACACCAATCTGTTGCATAAAAAATTTATTTTTTTATTTTTGCTTATAAATCTCTATATAAATTTCTTTATAAATGCTCCAAAATAATGCTATTACCAACTATAACTCGACTAATATAATAATTCAATTGTATAAAAGCTACAATAAGTTTTGTATATTTTTTTAGTTATTTATTTAGATATCATTTAAAATATAAATATGTATAATCGAATTTACTTATAATCATATTTTAGAACTGTTACTGATAGTGGTGGAACATCTATAGTAATAGAATTCTTCATTCTATCTGCAGGCTCAGCCTTTGCTTTTATGGCTTTCTTTGGACCAATATTTCTTCCCAGTCCACCATACTTCTTATCATCTGATGAAAGAATTTCCTTATATGTAGTTTCGCAAGGAACTCCTATCTTATAGTCTTTTCTCTCAACAGGAACAAAGTTACAGATAAACATCAGCTGATCCTTAGCTGTCTTTCCTCTTCTAACAAATGCAACTATTCCACTATCTGCATCATCAACCTTTGTCCACTCGAAGCCCATTACTTCATTATCGTTAAAGTACATAGCATCATACTGAGTATAGAGATGATTCAGATCCTTAACATACTCCTGAATTCCCTTATGCATAGGATTATCCAGCAGGAACCAATCCAAACTACGCGCCTCACTCCACTCTCGCAGCTGCGCAAACTCCTGTCCCATGAAAAGAAGCTTCTTTCCAGGATGTCCCATCATAAATCCATATGCTGTACGAAGATTTGCAAACTTATCAAATTCAAGTCCTGGCATCTTGTTGATCATCGAACACTTTAGATGAACAACCTCATCGTGAGAGATAACCAAAATATAATTTTCTGCATATGTATATGATAGAGAGAATGTCAGTCTGTTGTGGTTAAACTTACGGAAGTATGGATCCAACTTCATATACTCAAGGAAGTCATTCATCCAGCCCATGTTCCATTTGAACAGGAAGCCAAGTCCGTTCATATCTGCAGGAGCTGTAACTCCAGGCCAAGCTGTTGACTCTTCCGCAATAAGATATGCCCCTGGATTTCTTTCCTCCATAACCGTATTTATATTCTGAAGAAGGGCGATAGCCTCAAGGTTCTCTTTTCCGCCATCCTTATTGGCAACCCACTCGCCATCTCTCTTTCCATAATCCAGGTAAAGCATTGATGCAACTGCATCCACACGAAGACCATCAATATGGTACTTCTCAACCCAGAAGAGAGCGTTGGCAGTAAGGAAGTTTGCAACCTCATTTCTACCATAATCGAAAATGTAAGTACCCCAATCAGGATGCTCTCCCTTACGAGGATCTGCATTTTCATAAAGAGGCATTCCGTCAAATCTTCCCAATCCATGTGCATCTCTTGGGAAATGAGCCGGTACCCAATCAAGGATTACGCTGATTCCCAGACTGTGCATATGATCAACGAAGTACGCAAAGTCCTCAGGTGTTCCATAACGAGATGTTGGAGCATAGTAATTCGTAACCTGATAACCCCAAGATCCGTCAAATGGATATTCAGCTATACCCATAAGCTCAATATGTGTATAACCCATATCAACTAAGTACTTACCAATCTCTTCCGCATATTCTCTATATGTATAGAATCCGAAATCCGAATCCTCAATCTTCTTTTTCCAGGAACCAATGTGACACTCATAGATTGACATTGGCTGCTTCATTCTAGCAACTCTGTCCTGTTTCTTGCGGTTCTCCATCCACTTATCATCAGTCCATTTAATCTTGGAAATGTCAACAACTATATTTGCATTGTCAGGACGAACCTGATCCTGGTTACCATATGGATCTGCCTTATATAAAATGTCACCGTAACGAGTAAGTATCTGATATTTATAAACAGCTCCAGGAAGTACATCTGGAATAAAGAGCTCATAAACTCCAGATACATTATGAATCTGCATTGGGTTCAGTGCTCCATCCCACATATTGAAGTCACCCACAACAGATACTCGGCGTGCATCTGGTGCCCATACAGCAAAGTAGGTACCCTTTACTCCATCGATTTCCATAGGATGAGCACCCATTTTATTATATACATCGTAGTTCTTTCCCTCAGCAAAAAGATATGCATCAAAATCTGTAAACAGACCTTCAAATGCATATGGATCTGCAGATTCAACAGTTGTACCATCGTAGTACTCTGTCACAAATCTATAAGCTGTTCCTTTATATTTTTTCTTTGGGAAATATGCTCCATAAAAGCCCTCTTCACTGATCTTTTCCATCGGAATCAGTGTCTTACCCTTTGGAGACTTGATAGAAACTCCCTGACTATGTGGCTTAAAGCAGGTGATAACCTGTCCGTCACCATAATCATGATTACCAAGTAAATGCTTTGGTGCATTTATCTTTCCGTCAATAAGTTCATCGTAGAGAATCCAGTTGATCCAATTCTGTAATTTATCCTTCATGTAACGCCCTCCAAACTTACCAAAATTACTCCCCATATATTTTATCATCTATCATATTTTATCGCAATTCTTATATTTCCTGCGTAAAGGACATATAAATGACAAAAAGTCGGCAAAACTAAATAATTATGTTCTATTATTCTCATTTTTCTTCAGTTAATCTATATCAAGTAAATTTGAACTATAAAAAACTGTTAATAGTCCTGGTAAAATAAACATCGGAGGAAATATGGGAAAGATACTAAATTACTTAAAGGAACAAAGACGAAGAATCATTATGTCCCTTGTGGGAGTTATTATATGTGCCATTAGTGTTGGCGTATTTAAACTGGCTGCTCTGGGCGTGGATCCCTTTCAGTCTCTTATGAGTGGTCTTGACGCATTAATACCTATAAAGTTCGGAACCTTATATGTGATTGTAAATGTTATCTTGCTCCTGTTTAGCATATTCGCTGACAGACATAATATCGGTATAGCAACATTTATAAATCTCTTTTTGTTGGGATATATAACCCAGTTTACTTATGATTTCCTGCAGAAGATGATACCGGACCCTTCAATGATAGTGCGAGTAATATGCCTTATCATTGGTATCGTAGTAATATGCTTTGGTTCTGCTCTTTATATGACTGCTGACTTGGGAGTATCCACCTACGATGCAGTTGCTATAGTCATGTCAAATAAATGGAAACTGGGTAAATTCAAATATATTCGTATCTGCACAGATCTTGTCTGCGTTATTATTGGATGTGTTCTATTCGTTATCGCTGGTAATAATATCAGCAAGATTCCTACAATCGCAGGTGTAGGAACCATCATTACTGCATTTTTTATGGGACCACTTATTGACCTGTTCAACAAGAAGATTGCAGAACCACTTAGATATGGAAAAAAATCTGAAGATAAAGCTGAATAAGATAGCAAAGAGCTTTAAAGCTACTTATATTTTATTTCAACATCTAATTCTGCTAAGAAGGATTCAAGAAACTCGTGTCGTTTAATTGCAATCTTCTTAGCAGTTTTTGTATTCATCATATCTTTAAGTAGCAGGAGCTTATCATAAAAATGTTGAACTGAATCTGATAATGTTCTTCCATGTTCTCCTCCATAAGCAAAGGTTCTTGCTATGCCAATGGCTCCCATCGCATCGAGCCGGTCAGCATCCTGAACTATCTTTCCTTCAATAGTTTCTGGAACCTTCCCTTTGTTTTTACTAAAGGATACTGCATTTATTACATCACATATTTTCTGAATCATATCAGCTGATACATTATTATCTTCTAGAAAGGTACGAGCATTCATATTATTTTCCGTGTGGAACAATTTATGATCATCTGCATCGTGGAGTAAAGCAGCAAGAGCAACAATCTGTTTGTCGCACTGTTCTCCCTCTGCAATTTTCATGGCATTCCTATATACACGAAGGGTATGTTCTCTATCATGCCCTCCTGAATTTCCCTGAAATAGTACACCAATATATTCTATTGCATTTTCTATTATATTTTCTGTCATCTGCTTATCTTTCCATCAGCTTTAGTTTGAAATTTTTCGCTATCAACATAAATAATTTTAATTTCTTATTCATGCATTTCTCCATCTAACTGAATAATTTAATTATTTAATCTATGATTATAAGTATATGATTATTGAGCTGTTGTTGCATCTAGATATGTGTAAAATATTAATTGTTGTTAGTGTAACCATAATGCTATAATCTATCATATGATTTAATGTCAATAAGTGAAAGGAAAGTATTTATGACAAGAGAAGAATTAGAAAAAATTGTAGAAGAAAATGAGTATATCTATATATTAAATAATGATGGCAAATTATTAAGAGCTAAACAATGTGCCTTCTTTTGTGGCTTAACTGAAGAAAGTGCCTTAGCATATTATGAATCCGTAAAGGAAAACCTGGGTGGAGATATTGAAATAAAGACAACCAAACTAGCGTTAAATGATATCTCATGTCTTGGTGCGCTTTATATGGGCGAAAATTATCCTAACTTTTTTATAGCTGAATATGGACCACTCCCAACAGATTTACTTTACACCATCAGACAGGAAGTCATCGAAGAGACTAGAGATTTATTTCTCAGTCTCCCTTCAGGACAGTTATTATATCCTGAAAATGCAAGTCAGATTGGTATCACTCAGAAGATAGACGAAAAGATTATCACTCAGAGTTTTTATACATCTGAAGAAGAGCTGAAGAAATTTGAACCTGAAGAGGAATACACTATCACTCCTATATCACTGGTATGTATCCTGGCTCAGGCAAAAGGTTTTGATCCACTTCTTTTTACTATTAATGATAAACTTATTTCTGGTTATGAATTCTTCGAAGCATTATGGGCTTATTTTAAAGAAATACAGATGACTGGTGAAGAAATCAAAAAGCTCTTCGACTCAAAGAATTTTTACTATTGGGAAGTAGAGAGTAAACATATACCTTCATATCGTTATGATATTCCTATAATCTTTACCAGCAGGAAACTGGCAGAAAAAGATGTTCAGCTTAAAAATGCTCCAGCTAAAGTATTTGCTATAAGTAATGTTTCCAAACACATTGGTAAATTTACAAATGCAACTCATTTAACAATACAAACTGGAGAAGATGAATTTAAATATTGCTACATCAGAGATTTAGATATCGTATTATCTGGCAGTGATATCTCAAGATGCAAAAGAAATACCTGTAAGTTTATTAGAGAGATAACCAACACTCCTAATGTATATATAACTACTGTTGAAGAAGATGAAGAAGGCTACGGTCGTCCTCGTCCTATGCTTATTGGGGATGATAAGCATATTCTTCCATTATTCACCGACCTAGAAGAAGCTAAGAAATTTGTTATTAATAATAATATCGATTCTACAATTGGTGTAGTTGATAACACTACTGAGAAAACCCTCAAGAAAATGATGGTCTTCAACTATATGGCTGGCTTAGATGGTGTAAAGATATTTGATAAAGCGCCAACAGATCAAGAATCTTTCTTAGAAGCCCTATATGTCGAATCAGCTGATTGGCTGGAATATCTGGGAGTATTCAATGCTGATATTATTGGAAGTGTGCAGGAAGTAGCTAAAACAACCTATAAGACTGTATTTAAGAAATAATAAGCAGAAACATTTTAAATTTAGATTTTCTTATTTAGATTTCATATTTATAAAAAAACGGCTGGTAATTCTGATATGTACCCAGAATTACCAGCTAATTTTTTATATCTTATTTATATCTTATGTTTCAGCTGGCCCTTTCATCCCAGCCTATATTTATTTTCGCCCTGAAGCTCAATTGTCATTCTTTTCTGACTCTTTCTGTGATTTTTTCCAGTTCTCTGAATTTCAAGATATGCTTCCATAGCTGAATCATTTATCATACTCTTAAGAAGTCGACATCCAAATTTGGAATTAGCATTTTCTCTTAATTCTTTGCGGAAATCATCATGGATTTTTACATAGGCACCAATGGACTGTCCAATCTCCTTCGCCATACCATTGATTATCCTATCCACAACCTCATCTGAAAGTTTATGGTAATTTACGATTGTTCCAAATCTTCCTAGAAGCTCATAACTGGCACCCAAATCGATTATATCTTTTCTGGTTATAGCTGAATAATGATCCTCACCTCCCTCATTTTCAGCCCCGAAACCTATATGCTTTACCTCTACCGACTTGCTTTCTCTGCAAGTATCAAATGCGCCTAAAGCTATAAATAATGTATTGTTTGTATCCACATTTAAATCAGGATACTTAACACCTTCAAAGGTGGTCAGCAGCTGAGACTGTACCGCCTTATTGATATTATTTCCTTTACTATCGTGAGAAGGAAGCAGTTTCTTATCAAATTCATCCAGGAATACAATTCCTATTCCATCTGTACCCTTATCAGTCTCAAGTTCTGCAACTACCGCTTTGGTGTCTTTGCCCTTAAATCCCTCTTCGGTAATTGAAGTCATATCAACCTGATATATTGGCATAGCAGGAAGTGCCTTAGCAAAATAATCCCTAATTGCTCTAAATGTCTCAGTCTTTCCGCAACCACTTGGAGCGGCTACAAGTATGTTATTGTTATGAGGTCTTCCCTCAGCCATATTCTCCATGTAGGAATATACATTAATTAGTACTCGGTCCAGCTGTTCCTGTCCCTTAACCCTCTGCTTAATTGCCTTTGAAAATGAATTAAAGTCTGTAGTTTCCAGCCAAACTCGAATAGAAGTTCTAAAGGCTCTATTCATGGTAATACTTTTAGCCTCAGCATAATCCATTTCTGAATCAGAATTTACTTCTATACTTGGCTTTATCATAATTATATCATCGAATTCTATTGCCTTTGACTCTGGCATAACTGCCCTTCTGGCTATATCGAACCTGGACATATTCGGTTCATAATCAGCATATCCCATGACTCTAATAATCTCTGGGTCAGATGTATATTTAATAAAAAGTATTCCACCCTGATAAAATGAGAGTCCAAGAGTATATTTATTCAATTTACATTCGGAACGAAACCATTCTACATTGAGCGGTTTAAGAGTCTTATGTGGTTCAAAAGACTTGTGTGGCATATCTTTATTAGATTCTGTATTAGATTTTGTATTAGATTCTGTTTTATATTCTGCATCTGTATTGCCATAATCATTTAGATTCGAATTATTATTAATATATTTTGAATTCATTTCTTTATCTTCCTCCTTTAGAAACTTGTAAATTTTTTGAATATCGGAAATATTAGGATTATCTTGGTTTTGTTCTTTTAATTTTTCTTGTTCTTGTTTTTTTTCTTGTTCTTTTTCCCGTTCTTTTTCCCGTTCTTTTAATTTGACTATTCTATAATGATTTAAATGCCGTTCTAAAACTCTTATGTTTTTATCTGCAGCCATTATGGGCTTAAAAAATTTATTTCCCATTTATTTTTTTCCTTTCTTTGTCCCATCTGCCTTTAATATACTGTATGAATTTTGGAATTTCATTTAACCATTAGTATAAAATTTGAATCTTTAAATTTTTTGTACAAAAAAAGCTCAACGGACCTAAATCCATTGAGCTTTCTATCTCATTAATTAATTTACTGATTAATATATCTAAGTTTTATAACGAGTAATTACTCACCAATCTTGTTTACTGCAACAGTGAGACGTGAAATCTTACGAGCTGCTGTGTTCTTGTGATAGATACCCTTGTTAGCAGCCTTGCTGATTTCTGAAATAGCAACCTTGAGAGCAGCCTCTGCCTCTGCCTTGTTACCAGCCTCGATAGCAGCCTCAACCTTCTTTACCATAGTCTTAACTCTGCTCTTTACAGACTTATTTCTCATCTCTCTTTTCTTGCTGATGATAATTCTCTTCTTTGCTGATTTAATATTTGCCATGTCTTAATTTCCTCCGGATTTTATCTAATCTTTTACTATTCTCTTTTGATCAAATCATGTTTGAATATTTTTAAACATATTTGAACATATTTGAACATTTTTAATCTTATACGATTAAGCTGTATCTGACCTGCCTTCATGAAAGCCAGCCGTTCTTTCACTCTGGTAATTACTGATAATTTCTGGTCATGCCATAAATCTACTTAGCCAAGACACGTTCGACATACGGGTTAGATATATCGGGCATATAGATTACTTAAACTACAGCAAATGTCATGATAACAAAGAGCGCGGTAATCGTCAAGTATTTTTTACTAATCCAATAATAAACTGACTATAAGATTTTCTATTGCATCATTTTTGATAAGGCCACCAGAATTATTTAGATAGATTGCTTCGTAGCATTTATCCACGGATTTAATTATCTTTTTCCGTGGCATACTCTTACTAAGAGAAATGAGCTTAGAAGCAATATATTCTGTAACCTTTAGCTCGCTTGCAACTGCACCGACTCCTTTGCCCTCACTGAGCAAATAGCTGACTGTCAGAAGTTGCTTATACTGATCTGCTATTCTATTTATGGTATTTACCGGACTTCTCTTTAACTCCAACAGGTCATTATAAAGCTTAAGGGCCTGATTGCTATTTCCCTGAGATATTGCGCGGCACATTTCAAATACCTGATCCTCTACAGAGTCTGAACAGACAAGAGCCACATCATCAGATGTTACCATCCCTTTGTCTAAGCAATAATCATGTAGCTTCCTTGCTTCATTTGAAAGTGTGTACATGTCAGCGCTTGGTCCACAGGCTTCCAAAAGCTTTTCAGGTACTGACAGCTTAACTCTCAGGCCATCCTGACCTAGTATTCTACCCAGCCAATTCACCAGATCTTCCTTCATCGGAGTCTGAAATTCTAGACAGGTAAACAACTCATTTGTGTTGGCATGTTTGAAAGCTTTCTTTGCTCCATTTACCTTTTCCTCGCAGAAAATCAGCACATTGGATTCTGGCATCTGAGATAGTTCATCTATAAATCCATCCTCTGAGCCCTCAAACAGCTTACTTCCATCTACCACCACCACTCTATGCTCTGCAAAAAATGGCATAGTGATAGCGTCATTGATCACGCTGTTTAGATTGAAGTTATCACTGTTATAGGAAGTAAAATTCATGGTATCATCTGCATTTATCAGTGATTTCTTCAGGGCGTCGCGATATGAAGTGATGAGATATCTCTCTGGACCATATAGCACATATACTCTGGAAAATGTTCCTGTTGATATATGCTTATCAATCGTCGCTATGGACGCCTTAGTTGGATTCGGTTTTTTTGATTTCTTTGTATAAGTAGCCATGTGCTTAGTATAAACTCAGCGCCTAATAAGAGCAAGAGATTTTAACTGCACCACTTTGATCAGTCCTTAAAAATTTGATATCATTTTCCCTGATTCTCTCCAGCGTCTCCCGATGTGGATGTCCATAGGTATTATTCTCCCCGCAAGATATTACAATTAGGTCAGGAGCATACCATCTTAGAAATTCTGTGCTACTGGAATAGCGGGACCCATGGTGGGGACACTTGAGAATCTTCATCTCAACTTCCTCTTCTCTTAGACTGGACTCTTTTGAGGCACTAAATTCTTTTGGGACGCTGGATTCTTTTTTGACAATGGAACCTTCTAAATCTTCTTCCTTAAAAAATGGAATTCCCTCCTGATACTTCTCCACAATTTGGTGCTCCACTTCGCTGCTTATATCCCCAGTATAGAGTACCTCCACATCCCTAAACCTCATATCTAGAACCAGAGAATGATCATTTCCACTTCCCGGTTCACAACCTTTAAATGGGTAGAGCACCTGAAAGCTTCCATCCACCACATCTCCAGCACCAAGTTCTATTAACTCTGTCTCTCCTAAAACAGACAGAAGTTCCCCATAATTTTCATCCACTTCCGTAGCCTCTGCCACTGCCAAAAAGTCAATGGTGAAGCCATATAAATCCCTATTCTCAAGGAGGTAGGTCACTGCATTCATATGATCCTCATCCATATGGGATATGAAGATACATCTGATGTGCGTCATACCATAATATTTCAGTGCCGGAATCAAGGTATACTGCCCAACGCTGTCATAGCTGGTGGAACCACTGTCCACAATGTAATTTCTATTTTTAGAAAGAAATTTATTCTTAGAGATAAATGAGTCATTTACCGTATTAGAATTATCAAAAACGCTATACCCTTCATGGATGATGGAACAGTCCCCCTGGCCCACATCTAGAAAATCTATATGTGGCGCGATTTCATTTCCCAGTTTGACCATCCCCATAGTTCCAAAGGATAAGCCGGTAAAGATTATCATCACCAATGTAAAGGCCTTAGCCCTCCACTTCTTCCCCAACTTTTGAGTCACCACATATAAATGATTTTCAAGCACATATACTATTCCGATCATCGCCGCTCCAAATACCAAATATGTAAGAATCAGCTGCCATATCTCTAAATGCCCTGTAGGAAATACCGCTCCCGGAATTTTAAGTACAACCTGACACAGACTCTTATAAAGCCAAAGCAGTTTCTCACAGATCCAGATTGCAGGAACCGCAATATTCCCTAGCAGCATAACTATAAATCCACAGGCCACCACCACAGTAAGCAGCGGAATAACTATTATATTCAGTAGCAGCGAAAGAATAGGAACCTCATAATAACTTCTCATGATAAGTGGACACATCCAGATATTTATGCTGGCTGAGATCAACAGCCCCTTGAAAAATGTTTTAAACCGCATCTTCCACATAGAAGGGAGCCCCTCAAAACTGCTTCTATCAAATAAATAGCCACCGATTACATTTCCAGTTAATACCCCCAGTACCGCCATAAAACTCATCAAAAGCCCTGTGGATAACAAGGAATCCGGGTTAAGGATAAGCATGACCAGTAGCGCTTCCATCATGCTGGTCGGCATATCCGAAGTCCGCCCAAAGAGAAATGCTATCCTCATGATTATAAGCATTATCACAGCTCTAAGCGTTGCCTCTGACATTCCTGTCAGCACTCCATACAAAGTCGCGAAGATGATGGTTATACACACGGAAATGTTTTTTCTCACACGCAGCATCTGAAGTAGCCATTCCAGTACTCCAGCTAGGAGCATGACATGAAGTCCCGAGATTGCCAGAATATGCACTATTCCACACCGTTGATATAAAGTCATAACCTCTGAAGAAAGGCTGCTCTTATCCCCTAAGAGCATGGTTTTTAGAATCCCTGCCTCCTCTTCATCAAAGGCCTGATCCAGCCGCTCCCCCATCTTAAGACGGATATGATAGAGCCCATTTACCAGGCGATTTTCCCTATCCTTAGTTAATGTGTATTCTGGAGATTCCAGCTGATATCTTATTCCTTTACCTGCATAGTATTCCTCCATATCCACTCCTCCAGGATTTGTTCGCCCCTGGATTTCTTCTACACATCCAGTCACATGTATATAAAGTCCCGGTTCCAGAACCCGGCTCTGCTTACCGCCTGAATCTTTTTCTTTCTCCTCTTTACTCCACTTAGACGAACTTTGGTAGGACCCACCATCCCTTGATTTCACATACATGGTAAGTCCGCCCTCTGCGGTTTTAAGGGTTACACGAGTTCCCTTCTCTTTTTCCTCAACCTTGGAAATGTAAGCTGTCATCCCCACCCTTCTGCCAGTTTCGCACTCTGTCTCCAAAGTTCCAGACATTTCTCTGTAATAAGTAAATCCCCAGAGAACACCAAGAAGGAAGATAACTAGAAATAGGATAAGGAAGAGAATTTCCTTTAAATAAGATATTTTTGAAACGCCTTCGTGATTTCTATTAAAATAAAAAAGCAACAAATCCGAGCATTTAGTATGCGCAGATTTGCCGCTTATTTTCATTATAAAAATTGCTGAAATTGTAGCAAGGGCTGAGTATATAAGACTTTCCTCAGCCAACCGATAGGCAAGTTCCCCTAATACGAACATTGCCCCCATACTTAGTAGTGGTCTTTTCAATTCTGTCTCCTAACAAACTACTAATTCACCATTATTTTTATTCATCATAATAATAAAATGATGCATCTGTATATGTTGCTTTTGTTATTTCTTCTCCATCCTTATTCTGAAGAGAAATACAGATATTATTAACATCTATTCCCTGCATGCTTTTCACGATAGCTGCCTGATTCAGGAGAATTTCCTCTTCTGTAATCCCTTCTTTTATATCTATAAAAAGGGTGATGTTTCTTTCTTCATCTATCAGATATTTCTCTATAGTCATGTTGCTGTTAAGAGTCATATTCTCAATTATTTCTTCTAGTGCCGCCGAAAGATTATCCGGCTGAACCAGCTGATACCTTTCCTCATCTGGTTCTACAGCAGTTTCTGTAGCATGATAGAGCTGAACTGATCCTGCTTTTGAAACCATATTTTCGGTG
Organism: uncultured Lachnospiraceae bacterium; assembly: GCA_946538525.1. Classification (GTDB taxonomy): domain Bacteria; phylum Bacillota; class Clostridia; order Lachnospirales; family Lachnospiraceae; genus Eubacterium_Q. The sequence goes on along the minus strand of CAMNGU010000003.1, from coordinate 23,724 downwards.
GTACTCATTACCGTGCTGGAATTATCTCCACAACCTGTCAGAGCAAGGATAAATGTGACACATAAGAACATCCGAAGTAAATATGAATATTTAGTTTTATTATCATGATTTTTAAACTGTTGTTTTAAATTTTGTTTAAAAATATATTTCGTACGATGTTTCATAATTTTTTAGTTCTATATTTTAACTTTTTATTTTTTTAGTTAACTAACTAATATTTTTACTGATTTTTAACCAATTCTTTATCTGCCCTCTATAGGAATTCGAACAGTAAATGTGGTTCCTTTTCCAGACTCGCTATAAAGCTTAATGGTTCCTTTATGCGCATTTACGATACTTCGCGTAATTGAAAGTCCCAGTCCTGTTCCACCTGTATCACGGCTTCTAGCCTTATCAACTCTGTAGAATCTGTCGAATACTCTATCCTTCGCATCATCAGGAATACCAACTCCTGAGTCAGCAACCTTGATATAGAAATACTTATTATCTGCATTCAGGCTGCACTTAATCCAGCCATTATCGATATTATACTTAACCGCATTTTCAATCAGGTTCGATATTGCCAGGGACAGTTTCACCGCATCAACCTTCGCAGTAACTTCCTTGAAGCTGTCATAGCTGAGGGTGATGCCACGAGCATTTGCAAGCGGATTTACAGTCTTAATGATAGACTCCATCATATCATTTATATCTGCATCTTCAAAATTCATCTCATTCTTGTTTGAATCTGTTCTAACAAGAGTAAGCAGGTCATTTATGATCTTAGTCTCTCTATCGATTTCGTCAACGATGTCCACCATGAATTCTTTATAATCATCCACATTAGCAGTCTCATTTTGCGTAATTGACTCTGCCAACACCTTCATAGAAGTAATCGGCGTCTTCAGCTCGTGTGACACATTTGAAACGAATTCTGACCTTGTCTGGTCGATAATTGAAAGCTTGTCCAAAACCTCATTATAGTTTTCTGACAAAACCTGAGCCTCGATAAATCCTTCATCCTCAGGAAGTCGGTCCTGGAAATTACCCAACGCCGTATGCATGATCTTCTCATTTATATTGTTAATATCTCTTACGGATCGCTTGGAAATGAAACTAATGATCAGTCCATCGATTATGATCATGATAAATAGTATCACCAGACTTACTTTAATCTGATTAGCCACAGTCTTATGAACATCTTCCAGGGAAACCCGGTAAATGAGTACGCCTTCGATATTATCGCCCTTCACAATAATAGGAGTAATAATGATATTCTCTCCCTTTTTGTCATGGTTGATATTCTCGAGGTCGCCCTTCATAATACTCATAACATTCTTGCTGACCAGATATGAGTCTTTGGATTTGTTATCTGTATCTACAAGGATTTTGTAGTTTCTATCTACTATCAGAATGCGGCCTTTCTGAAGCTCTATGGCATTTTCAATCCTATAAAGGAGCTTTTCGTCAGATTCAACTGAACCCATTCCCTCATCAGCCATAATGTCAGCTATAGATTTGGAATTGCTGGCAGCCAGCTCCTTTACAGTCTTGTATTCTCTATTTCCATAATAGTAAATGTATGCTGAAGCAAGTAGACAAAGGGATATTGTCACCACAAGAATCATGGAGATTAGTATATAGTTTTTAATTCTAATGTTTTTCATTAAGCGTTCTTATAGACTCCTATTTGATTCTTGTTAGATTTATATTACCCTTCTATAACACTTCCCGCCGCATTATATGCCTCATCAAAGAATATTTTCTGAGCATCTATGGCAGGTTTTGTATGCTTTACATATTTATAATTTCCGTCTGACCCCAGAACTCTTGCCTTTACATTATCTGACATCTGGATGCGGAACATTTCTCTTACCCTGTCTCTGATAGCCGGATCATAAAGAGGTGTTGCAACCTCTACTCGGCGAACAGTATTTCTTGTCATAAAGTCAGCTGAAGCTATGTACATTTCCTCTCGCTCACCCTTACCGAAAATGTAAATTCTGGAATGTTCCAGGAATCGTCCAACTATACTAACTATATGAATGTTATCCGTCTTACCCTTAATACCTGGGTGAAGACAGCAGATTCCTCTGATTACCATTTCAATCTTTACGCCAGCCTGAGAAGCCTCGATAAGCTTATCGATAATCTTCTTATCAGTGAGAGAATTGATCTTCACACCAATATAACCCTCGCCACCATCTTTAGCAATCTGAATCTCGCGGGCAATCTTATCCAGAATCTTATTCTGCAAACACTTAGGCGCCACAAGCAGATGCTCTGTGCGCTTCATAACTTCGCCCATGGAAAGTGCCTTAAATACCCTGGCAGCCTCCGCACCTATCTTCTGATCACCAGTCATAAGGCATAGGTCTGTATAAAGTCTTGCAGTCTTCTCATTATAATTTCCAGTTCCAATCTGGGTAATGTACTGCACATCTTTGCCCTTCTTCATAGTTATGAGGCAAAGCTTTGAATGAACCTTGAGACCGTCTAATCCGTATATTACATGGCAGCCTGCATTTTCCAATGTTCTGGACCACTCAATATTATTTTCCTCGTCGAACCTTGCTTTAAGTTCAACAAGCACATCTACTTCTTTACCATTTTCAGCCGCTTCAACCAGAGCTTCCACAACCTTACTCTGCTTAGCTAATCTATAAAGCGTCATCTTGATCGACACTACATCAGGATCATTTGCAGCCTCCTGCAGCATGCCAAGGAATGGTCTAATATTCTCGTATGGATAAGATAGCAGCTTATCCTTCTCCATAATCTGTGGTATAAGTGGCTTTGTCTCATCCAGTTCTGGAGACTTCTGTGGAATTCTCTTATCGAAGAACAGCTCCTTCTCATGTCTCAGCATATCCTGAATCTGGAACAGGAAAGACATATCCAGTGGTGCTGTGGTATTGAATACCATTTCCTTATCTATCTTGAAGAAGCTCATCACTCTCTTGATGATCTTCTTATCTACATCTCTTGTATACTCCAGGCGTACCGGCTCCAGCTTTCTACGCTGCTTGATAACCTCCGCCATATGATCTCTATAGTTCAGCTCCTCGTCGTAAACCTTGTCTGCATCAATATCTGCATTTCTGGTTACTCTAACTAATGACTTACATACAACGGAATAACCTGAGAAAATCTCTGGAAGGAAATGAAGTATCAGCTCTTCAGCCAGCATAAATCTTCCCTTGTTTCCTGGAATCTCAACCAGTCTTGAGAACATTCCGTTGTTACATGGAACTATTCCAACGCGGTTCTTTCCACCCTTAGTAGCAAGGATTGCACATGCGCAAATTTCCTTATTCTTGATAAATGGAAATGGACGCTTTTTACTTATAGTAAATGGAGATAAAAGTGGCTGAATCTCTCTCTGAAAGAAGCCCTGAAGATAAGCGCCTTCATTTTCATCCAGATCATCAAACTTCACAAGCTTGATACCCTTCTTCTCTATCTCTTTCATGAGTTTATGATAAGACTCGTCCTTACGAATTCCCAGAACTTTAACCCCTTCTCTAATGGCAACCAGCTGTTCAGACGCAGTCATATTGGTCTTATTCTCTTTTGGATCATCCTCCAGAAGCATCTGATCATGAAGCGACCCCACTCGCACCATGAAGAACTCATCCAGATTAGTCTGATAGATAGACATAAATGTCAATCTTTCACATAGTGGATTTCTCTTGTCCTCCGCTTCTTCCAATACACGCTCATTAAACTTGAGCCAAGACAGCTCTCTATTTTCATATAGTTCGCTCAAAATACACCTCTCCCTTCATATAGTATTTTTATAATGCTACACCACTTTATATATATCATCTCCCTCATAATATGTGAGAGATCTCTTCATATGGAAATTTTCTGAATGCACCACTCGTTCCCCAGACTCAGTCAGCTCACCCGCAATACTGTACTGAATTCCAGCTTCCCTCAGCCGGTTCTCCAGTCTCTCTAACCTGTCCGGTTTCACAACGGCAACTACCCCACCGGTTCCCAATAACTCATAAGGATTAATCCCCAGGAACTCACTTATCTCAATAGTATCCTGTCTTATTGGAACCCTTTCATGTATTATATCAATTCCATGATTACTATACTCAGCAATCTCGATTAATGTTCTGTAAATACCACCAAAGGAAACATCATGTATAAATGAAGCTCCTCCCTGAACAAGCACCTCTGCCACATCTTGGATATAGCACTCGTCCTTATTCATAACTGCAGCATCCAGATAAGACTTTGCGAATCTATCCAAAATGCTCATATTCTTATTCGACTTCAAACAGAAAGCCTCTGTTTCTGTGTCAGCTTCTTTAGGCTTTTCTTTAAGCTCTTCTTCAGTCTCTTTATTGGCCTTTCTGTCAGCCAATCTACGACTTCTCTCCAAGATAAAGCTGGCACCAAACCTTCCTGCCTCTCCAAGAATAACAATCTTATCCCCTACTGAAAGCTTCTCTGTCAGCTGGGCCGTCACACTATCCTCTACCTTACCAAAAGCAGTAATGGTAAATGAACCCTCTGCCCCGCCATCTTTTGAGACAAATGAATTTCCGCCGATTATGCGAATATTATCTCTAGAAGCAAGTTTCGACAGCTGATTCATTTCCTTTCGAAGCCTATCCTCAGAGCAGGAACTTCCCACCAGGATATCGATCATAACGCTATCCGCCTTTGCACCTCCCGCAGCCAGATTGTTCAGTGCGCGTATATATGCCAGCTCTCCAGAAAACTCGGAAAAACCTTGTGCCGTAATAATAGCAAATGGCGAGGTGCCCCTGTCAACAATACTGTAGTCCGTGCCTACAGTAGTTCCGACTGGTTCAGTCCTCGCTATATGCTTAAGAATACTTCTTTTTATAATTCTTGTATTTATTGATCCTCTGTCCATTACCTACTCTAAATGATTTAACTATGGCGTCGTAGCTGCTGGATCTGTAGGAGCAGGTGCTTCTGTCGTCTGTGGAGCCTCCGTTCCAGGTTGCTGATTCGGATCTGCCACCTGCTGATTTGGATCTACTGGTGCAGCCTGCTGGTTTGGATCTGCTGGCTGCTGATTAGGATCTGCATTTGCATTTGGATCCGCTGTTCCATCTGCAGGAGCTCCTGTATTATCATCTTCATCCCCTGCAGTATCTTCTTCGCCCTCTTCTTCTGCAGGATCACCATTAAATGAAATCTTTGCAGCAGAAGCTTGATACTTACTACTGTTGATCTTTATTGATTCAACTCTTTCGCCATTTTTATAAACATATTTCCAAAGCTCTCCAGTATAACCTGTTACTGCAGAAGCTGTTACTTCCTCAGTTCCTGCTGGCAGAGACTTATCTTCTGTATAAATTGGTTCTGAAGGAGGATTGATAACTGCTGTCTGAATAGATTCAAACTCAATAGTTCTTCCCTCTTCTCTATACTCCTCGCCCCAGATATTGAAGCTAAGGTTTGCTCCATCATAAAGTGCCTCAATATAGATTGGTGCATCCAGATTGTTGCGAAGCTTAAGATCCAGAACACCACCTGCTATTGCTGCATCCGCTGAAATAGGAACATAAGAAACTTTCATACTGTGACAGTTTCTCTGAATGATCTCTATCTCTGCTCTAAGTGCCGCATTATAAAGAGTTGTAGCAACCTGACAAACACCACCACCGGCACTGTCTACAACCTCTGTTCCAACATAAGCATGAGCCAGCTCATAACCATTGCTTACCTCAATAGGAGCAATAGAGTTATATACAGATATCATTTCTCCTGGGAACAGAAGATGTCCATCCACAAGAGATGCAGCTCTCTGCACATTGTTTTTACGAGCAGCACCACTGCTTGCATAACTTGTTGTATATGTACCCAGCAGAGTTGTAACTCTGGCAATCTGCTGCATTTTCTCACTTTCAGAATTGTCAGCGATCACTACCTTTGTACTGACCTTACCACCCTTATAACTGTCGCCATTGATGATGTCCTCGATAGCTGACTTTGTAGCCTCAGCATCTACACTGACAGACTGACCTTCAACTATAACCTTAACAGTTCCATCCTCATGCTTATCAAGGCTGTATGAACTGTCACCAGCCATTTCGCTTCCAATCTTTCCTTCAACGATAAGATCCAGTGCCACAGCATCAACTGTGCTTTTAACCTCATACTCAACTGGAGTAGTCTTAAGGGCTTCAATATCCTTGTATCGTTTCAGAACATTTCCGTGATTTCCATAGTCAATAGCCTCAGCCACAACTTCTTCAGCATTGTTCTGAAGTCCTATATCTCCAAGTGTTGTCTCTACATCTCCAAACTGGCTGGTAAGAACTACACTTGCATCTGTATAAGATGCATCGATTCCCAGCTTTTTAATTGCTTCATCAAATGTAACTCCACTCATATCCTGACCATTAATGAAGATGTTGTCTCTCATCACCTTTTCACTACCTGACTGCGTACTTGTCACAGCGCTACTTGGGGAAGCATCGCCTGAAGTTGCATTTTCAGCTCTAACACCTGAAAATGGAGCAGCCAAAGTTATGGACGCAATGAGAACCGCGGAAAGAATACTTTTTCTCTTTTCGAAGATTTTATTCTCAAAAAATCTCTTCTCAAATATTCGCTTTTTCATAATTTTTCCCTTTTTTATTTATTAGATTCTCTCTCTAATTTAGAATGCAGTAACAAGAAGTCCGATAACCATACCTAATACAAGCAGTACGCAAATAACTGTAGCGATAATTCTTGTTCTCTTCTTTCCTTTTTTACCAAAATCTATCATCTTTTGTTCTCCTTATAAAAGACTATAAATGATTCTTACATACATCCCTCAGAACGCACTGGCTACACTTAGGCCTATTGGCTATGCAGATCTGCCTTCCGTGGGCTATTATCTGGTGATTATACAATATCCACTGAGATTTTGGAACCACTTTCATTAAATCAAATTCAATTTTCACAGGATCTTCTTCTTTTGTAAGACCCAGAAGTCTGGAAACTCGCTTCACATGAGTATCAACCACTATAGAATCCTGGTTAAAAATATGTCCCCGCACCACATTTGCAGTTTTTCTTCCAACTCCTGGAAGTGTTGTGAGAACATCTATATCATCCGGCAATTCGCCATCAAAATCACATAAAAGCGCATTTGCACAGGAAATGATATTCTTAGCCTTATTTTTGTAGAACCCTGTGGAATATATATCTTTCTCAAATTCACTGATATCAGCTCCCGCCACATCTTCAAGCGTTTGGTACTTCTTAAAGAGCTCCCTTGTCACCATGTTTACTCTCTCATCAGTACACTGGGCAGAAAGTATGGTGGCAAAAAGCAGCTGCCATGGTTTCTCGGGATCATACTCAAGATAGCATGTAAGATCAGTGCCATACTCCTGATTCAATTTCTCGCAGACCAGTTCTGCACGCTCCTTCTTGGTCATAAACCTCCTTTATGTGTAAATGGGACCAGGTCCACTTTGCACATTTAGCTCAGTGAATCGATTAACTGCTGTGCTGCGCGTCCCGACATACCGCCGTGACTAACACTCCATTTATTTGCCAAAGCTAGAAGCTCTTCATCTGAAATGTTCAGCTTGTTCTCAGCAGAACCATCCAGTCCCAGATCAGCCAGTATGCTATCACTGCCTTTTTCTGCACTACTCTGCTTAGCCCTTACTCTCTCAGCCAGCTTCTTTACGATTTCCTCGTAACCCTTCTTATCTGGACGCATGTACGGAATTGTCACACCAAATCTGCTTACAAGTGAAAGCTTTTCCTGAAGGGTATCTGATCGATGCTTATCCAGTTCCACATCATTTGTATCATTCCAAGTCTCTCTTATGAGATTTCTTCTATTAGATGTGGCATATATCAGCACATTATCAGGTCTGGTCTCAAGTCCACCCTCAATAACAGCTTTTAAATATTTATACTCGGTCTCATTTTCCTCAAATGACAGATCATCCATGTAAATGATAAATCTGTAATTTCTATTTTTGATACTGGAAATGAGTGGCGCCAGAAGCTTCATCTGATGCTTATAGAGCTCGATCATTCTCAGTCCATCATCATAATATTCATTTATCAAGGCTTTTATGCTGGTGGATTTACCAGTTCCAGCATCTCCAAAAAGGAGCACATTATTTGCAGGGCTGCCATCAATGAAGCTCTCTGTATTTTCACGAAGTCTTTTCTTCTGAACCTCGTAACCAACCAGATCATCCAGCATCAATTTACTTGTATTCTTGATAGGAGTACAGCTGATGCCTCGACCGATCATGAAATCCTTCAGGTTCGACTGATTTGTATAATCTAATTGTACATTTTTATCTACAGTATTGGATGGAGTAAGATTCTCTGCAATCCTAAAGGCCGCATTTAGGCCCAGCATTCCCACACCATAAGCCTTGTAGAATTCCTTAACCAGATCCAGAAGCATTTCGGCTGCTGTATCATCTGCTGACTTATCCTTAAAGTTCTCAGGAAATTTCTTTGCCTCTTCATATACCAAGCTGATAGCTGTGATAGAATCGCTGACATCTCGGACCTTCTTAGAAACACTTCGGTTGTAAACCTGGTGTCTTTTATGAACAGACTTATAGTCTGAAATGATTGAGAAACATTCTATTCCCAGCGTCCTCTCCAACTTCTTAAAATCGTAGTTGAAGAGATGCATGAAAATCCTCATATCCTCTTTTGCAAAACCATTTACGCTGCCTTCTACTGTAGCAGCTCTTTCAGCTGTAAGTGAAAATGGATTCTCATTGGTCACCAGTACATAAGCAATGTAATCATGCCATAGGTTCTTATCAAATCCATAATCTGTGGCGATCTCAAGGAGACGGTGAATCTCAGAATAAATCCTACTGATAAGTTCATCCTTATCATAATCTCCTTTATCGAAATCACGAATAATCTCGCTGATCTTGACGATAATACTGTCCTCGCCCAGATCGCGGTACATCATTAATTTTGGAAGTTCACGGTACATCTTTTTTCCTTCCTATTTATCTTCATAAAATTCCTTTACTCATCCTCACTAGCGTACTTCTTCAGCCTTCTGCTTCTTATTATCATTGTTATGAGGATAATAATCAAGCATAGCCCTGAAATGATCATAATTTTTGTTGCATTCCAGATACCCGTTGGAATAATCGCCTCCAAAGTATTTGTTACTGTAAGATAAGTAGAATCTGTAACAGTGAATGTCTTGCTATTTGTTTTTTCAGCTTCCGTCTCTGTATCGAGTATAAAGCTTGAAGTGTAATTTTCACTATTCTCAGATATTGTAACCTTAGTTCCTGCCGGAACCATTATTATAACATTTTCACCATGACTAAGACTAAATTTTTCATTACTCTTAATCTTATCTGTTTGTAAAATACCATTCACATACCAATCATATTCTGTATTACTATCTCCTTCTGGAACAACGAAAGTAAACTCAAAATCTTTTGTCTTATCTCCCATATTTCCAGAAACATTTTTCGTGATCGACAGTACTTTAATATCATCACTTTCTTCTATGTTTGGTACACTAAGAGTATATATAAAACTATCATCCGTTTCAACAAGCTGTCCACTATATTCATTTTCAATTAATGACGGTCTGCCGGATGGAGATATCTTAAACATAATATCTTTATCCATCTTAGCATAATTAGGAGGAGCCTGTGTTTCTGTAAGGAAATAAACCGAATCCGTATCTCCCAGTCGGATTACTCTTCCAGATTGTTCACCACATACTTCTACTTCACCGTTAACGGTTACTAAATCTTCGAAGCCTGTCATTGGATCCTTATTCTTAACATAACCACTGATGGTAGTTTTTGCCTGCTTATAAAGAGCAAAATGTGCTCCCGTAAGTAATTCCTCAGAATCCAGACTATCCATCTTCATGATCTTAAAATTAAATGGTTTATTATATACATCTACATAAGCAACGATACCATTTTCTCCAGGCTTATAATTCGCCCATTTTCTATCTTTAACATCATTATCTCCCCATTCTGTTGTTCCATCATTATAGAATAGAGAAACTGAATCATCATCATTCACCTTAAATTTCAGTGACTTATCCAAACCTACATAGCCACTTGGTGCGCCAACTTCAGTAAGAGTATATAGCTGATTTCTATCAAAACTATACATCATGGTGACTAATCCTGAGGCATCAGAAGTAAAGGTTCCTACCTTATTTCCATTACTATCGGTAATAGTAAATTTACCACCCTTTAATGGATTTTCGGTTTCCCATTTATATAATCTTACTGCTATTCCGCCCTTTCGGGTATTAGTTATTGTATCTGTACATATAGAACCTTCTGTTGTTCCCTTATCATAAGAAACAACATACTCATAATCCTTATCTCTAGTCTCTCCCGCTGGAGTTGCAGCTTCTGTTCTAGTTGCTGTCAGAGTAATCTCATCACCTTCTTCTAAAGGTGTAATTGAAGTATAACCAGTTACTGTTCCATCCTCTGCAACAGTTGGATTACCTGTTAATTCAACTTCCTTCACCTCATAATCATCAAAATCTGTTCGAGGAGTTCCATCATCCTTTGGAACAAGTGCAGACCAGAAGTAATACGCAGAAGTTTTTGGAGATTCTATCTTTCTTACAGAACCATCAAGAAACTCACCATCCACATAGACCGCAACATAAATCGAAGAATGAGCTGTGGTTATATCTAGATCACTCCAATTCTTTTTTACTGTATATCCATATCCTTTTCTATTTTCCACTATAAGAGAAGCATCAACTCCCTGAAGGATTCTTCCCGTATTATCTTTATCCGTACTATTTATTTTCTCATAGGAAGCTATCTTAATTGTTTCACCTTCAGAATTTACGAGGTAACCTTCTTCCATCTGATAACCAATAAGTCCATAACCAGTCTTTATATCTTCTGTAACATTAAACACTGTACCCGCTGGTAAACCAGGAACACAAATAGTATATCCTGCTGGAATATTTGAAATGGCACCAAAACTGGAAGTTTTAAATGTAATATCATCTACTCCATAATCAGGATTTTCATTATTCTTTACTGCATTGATATTTTCCAATGTATAATCAAGATTTGTTTCAACAAAACCTCCCGACTGATAACGGCAAATCTTATTGTTTGGCGACAAAACATAATAATTATACATATCCGCCAAAGGAATCTCACCATCACCCACATCTACAGAAGAAAGTCTAAGTCTAAAACTAAATGTTGCCGGATCATTTGTAATTTCATTTCCGTTTTCATCTGTCAATATCTTCTTGATTCTAAGATCTCTAACAACATCGGAGTTTACATTATTATCAAATGAAAGTGTAGGTTTATTCTCTGCTGAATCAAGAACAGAAGAATAACTTATCAAGTTTCCATTAGTACCAAGAGCAGTCTGTTGCTCTTGTGGAACAGGTTCTCCATTAATTAATACATTATAAACTCTTGTATCAACGGCACATTCTACAATTCTATAATTAATTGTCTTATCCGGAAATGAAATCTCAGCGTTTTTCGTTGGATTTATAAAGTATACATTAGATAATGCTTCACTCTCACTGAGCCCCGGCGGTTTATAGGTTTGCGCATATCTTACAGGCTGATTGGAATTCTGATATGAAACCATAATATTTTCATTATCATTTCCCAGTAGCTGTTCTTGTCCCGGATGATCTTCAGTTATGTAATAAATCTGGAAAGGATACTCCAGAAAGTCTTTATCAAGACTTTCTGCTCCATCTCCAGTTACTTTCTTGGAAACAACAACATTTCCTGGTGTAACCGCTGCCAGATTGAATTTCATATGAAGGTTGGATGCTCCAGCTCCTCTTTCCATATAGAATACTCGCATGGTATGAGATGAATAATCCCTAAATATGTACTGACCATCTTCATTTTGATCAAAAACCTCTTTTATTTTCTTCTCAATATCAGAATCAGACATTCCTCTGTCTTTATAATTCTTTCTAAATATATCAACTAATGTTGTTCTTTCTTCAATTCGCTTTTTATTGTCATCAATAACCCTACTAAGTATTACTTCACCTGTACGGAAATTTACGCTTCCACCTTCTGCACTGTGTATTCCGCCTAAATCTATAATAAGTTCACCGTCAACATATAACCAGAAATCATCATCACCTGTAAACTCGAAGATAATATCATGTCCCCAGGAATCCAGACCATTAACAGTCTGAACAAAACTTGCACTCATTTCCATACCAAAAAAGTAATCAGGATTACTTATCAAGTGTAATTTTTCATATTTTCTTGGATCATTTTCATCAAGTTTACCTGAATCTTTACCATCTAGTAAAGCTTCCATACTATATAGGTTTTCAGGGTTAGATGTAGAATATTCGCCCACCTTAATTTTGTTATAAGGGAAGAACTGTCCATGTTTTAATGTGTTCTTTCCACTTGCATTCGTTGTTCCCAGTTCACGATATACAGTAAAATCGCCGTTACCTTTTTCCTGCAATGTAGCAAAATTCTGACAACTATCAAATTCAAAATAACCACTGGAATTATATATACTTTCAATGAACAGATGATTTACATCTGTTGCGCCCGCATACATATCCCTGAAGGATTTGTCAGTGCTTCTAACTCTTGGATAACCCTTATCATTTGAATCCTCTTCATTATATTCAAGATTTGTATATAATAAATTCTGCGCTTCACCAGTTTGCCCTTTAAAATAATTTTTTGTTACATCAGAATTAGGTAAATCAGTTGCACTTCCATTAAAATCAAACATCTTCATGGAGATTCCATAGTCATTATTGTCGACTGTTGAAACCTCATGTAATCTATCACCTAAATTAAGTTCTTCAAGAGTAGCAAAATAAAATGGAATAGATGCAGACTCTGAACATGGAACCAACTTCTTTTTTCCATCTGAACCATAAATATCTACAGCCTTCATTCCAATATAGGCATAACGGTTATTATCCCAAGCAATAATATTACTATAAAATTCCCCATATCTTCTTCCCTGCAGATTTATACCTATTGGATCCTCCGAAAGGACCTGATCACCATTCAACTGAGGCGCAATATATTTCTCAGAATATGGGTTATAAAGCTCGTAATAATAGTTTGGCTCTTTGGTTATCTCATCAAGATATTCAGTGAATTCCCATTCAAGAGAACAGGTTCCATCTCCTAACCAAAGAATCTTACCTCCACTGGCATAGCAAGGATAAAGTGTTCCATTATAATCAATTGCATAAATATCATATCTTTTATTTACTTCATCCCAAAGTCGGGTATAAACAATAACTTTCTGACCATCCTTAATATCGGACACACTAATTCTATCTGCTGAATATGTAATCATTTCTTCTTCAGATAGTTCAGCAAAATCAACCAATGATAAATATGTTTTATTATTTGGAGTATTCGAAAGAATAAAAGAATTATTTGTACTATTTCCTACTTCTTCTGAATGAAAAGATACATAATCCGTACCTACCTTAAGCTGAAATTCCTTATTCTCATTTGGAACAACTCTAAAACTTGTTGCTTCCGCAGGTAAATCAACAAGGGTAAGATTAGTGCCGTTTACTGCAAGATACTTTGTTGTACCATCAATCTCAGCAGAAAGGGTATAATTATCCTTACTTGTATTATGGAAAGTCCATCTGGTTACTTCACTACCTTCATCAACAAAAAGTGTTTGACCATCACTGGAATTAATCTGTCTGGTTACAAGCTGAACCAAAGAGTGGACAGAATTACTTTCACCCATTAATGCATAACCATGGGTACCACCTGTATAATTCATAATTCCATAGGTTTTATCATTCAGCTTATATGGATCATCTTCTTCTATTTCTTCATATTTGTAATACCAAAAATTTAATTGGGCGTTAACATCATTAGCGACATTATGTGCAGCAAAACCTTTACCACCAGTTCCACCCTGCATATTCAAATAATATCCATCGCTTCCTAGCGCCTTAAATACATCTGTGGAATTTGTATTAAACTTAGAAATTGTAAAAACTCTTGCATCGCTCTTTGTTTCAACTAAATCTAGACTATTGCCACTTTGTTTAATGTACTTTTTAGTTTCACCATCCTTACAATAAATATAGTAGCCATTTCCACTCTTCTCAAAATAATATGGAACCGCTCCTCTGGATAAAGCCACATCTGTGTTATCATAGGAATCCGTTTTCAAAATTCCTTTTCTACTATCTTTAACAATGTATGTTGAGTCTTTAAAATAATATCCATTAATATGGCTTATGTATAAACCATCACTGCCTTCCCCAAAATTATCCAGCTGGTCAAGAGAGGTAATCTTTCTCCAACCTTCTGAGTTGCCAGAAAACTCATCTTTCTTCACCAGCTTATATATACTGAATCCCACCGCACTAAAAGTAACCTTACCATCTTCTACGGTAAAGTCTGTAATTTCTTCCTGCTCTCCATTATCCTTAATATGATAAATATGAAGATTAGTCCCCATTTTAATCTGAGAATCTGTAATAGATACTTCTATTGGTCGATATTCTGATGGCTGATACTCCGTTTCTCCATCCATAATAGTAATATCATAAGCTGCGATCACTTCGCCTTCTGATGAAATTCCATCGGCATCGGTTGCTGAAGCATCTAATAATGTAGCCTCACCAATAATTGACTCTTCAGCCTCTGTCTCACTAGCCTCATCTATCGTACTAAACTGTTCCGTAACATCCTTCGTCTCGGCCTTTGCATCCTTTGGCATCATTCCGTCAAGAGTTACAGAATCTAAATCAAAGTTCAGATGACGATATCCAGAATCCTTAACTAGTGCAAGACCTATTAATTCCTCATCTATCTCGCAAGGCTCTTCCTCTTCAGATATATCCTCAATGATCACATCCTCGATCTTGTCATCTTCAACGCTATAGAGAGCTAAGCTTTCTTCCGGCTGAAGAGATATATCTTCATCCTGTTCCACCTTTACATATAGTGTCTCATCTGAAGATTCTTCTCTTTCGCTGATTGTATAGTTTTCTAATATCTCGAGTCCTTCTTCTGCTTCTATCTCCGCATCAGAGTCTGTTGCCACTTCAACCTGGGAGTCATCAGAAGAACTTAGTACCTTAACCTCTGCAGTCTCTGTAGCTTCAGACATTACTTCATACAAAGAAGACTCAAAATCCTCTTCTTCAAATGCCATAACTCCAGGCATAACTGTAGAGATGATGAGTACAAGTACCATAAATCCGCTTACTATTCTATTTTTAAGCGTATTTTTCAATGTTCTAATTACTCTCCCCGGTTAATTCTTTCTTACTTTTAATAATCGTAATAACACCAGCAAATGCAAATACTGCAATAATTACAGCAAGTACTATCTTTGCTTCATCGCCAGTTGTTATCTTTGCCTGCTTCTTATCAGTTGGAACTGTATTATCAGGCACATCTATTTTAGCAGGAGGGGCTTCTGTTGATCTTTCTGAGCCCACTGATACATTCTGAAAATTAACACTTTCCGGTTTATCATCTGTATCTGCAAATGTTACTGAAACCGAATAAGTAAGTTCTCCATTTTCGCTGGATACCACATTTACATGAACATCATATTTTGTTTCGTCATACTTAATATTTTTATTGGAGCCCTTAATCTGATATAAAAGATATTTGTAGTTTCCAGGCTCCGTAATTTTTACTACAAATTCTCCCTTTCCCGAACTATCAACTGTTACTACATCTTTCTCTGGAATTGGTGCAGATTCTGTTTCTGATTTAATACTAATCTGATAGGAAGCTGCCTCCACACCATCTGTTTTCTTACAATCAAATGAAATATGTGCCTCTACAGGCTTATACTGAAATGCTGCATTTGCCGAAAAACCACCTGCAAAAGAGCACAAAAAGCCCATCACCATAAGGAAGACTATTAAAAGTCTACTTACTAGTCTACTATTAAATCTTCCTCTGGCTGAGCTTCTTCTAAAAGAACCATTATAAAATTGAATATATGTCTTTTTATTTTTATATATATTCATATGGCGAATCCATTTTATTGGTAATTTTTTTATTCATATACATAGCAGAACACCAGCAGCCTATTCGTAGACACTGGCTCAATGCATGTTGAAAGCACAAGTATAGACTCGCTTTTATCTATGGAGGTATTGATATTAGTAGCTTCTTCAGTAATCAGTTTCATTACATTCCCCAGCGAATCTGGATCTAAAGCTTTCTTGTCATATACATTTACCTTCATACAAGCAAAGATACCTAAGTCATATACTTGACTGCCGTCTCGTCCTACTATCAGTTTTCCCGTACTGTGATTCTTTAAATATTCCTTACTTAGAAAATCATCTAAGGCACCAAACATTTTTCCATACTCCATGTGATGACCATAGAGTATAGAATAATCATCCGAAAAGTCCGCGCTATTTCTACTATCTAGGAAAATACTCCCAGACAGAGAATATTCTCCGTAAGGATTGATATTTAAATACTGCATATTGTTATCACCCTGCATAATAGGGTAATCAATATTTGTATCATCAATAGTTATCCATGCCACATAATCCTCGGTCAAAGGCGCATTTTCAGGCACACCTTGAGACGCGGTAGGCTTGTACTTAAGATAACTATCATCTTTAGCTTTGTTATATACAAACCAAGTGTCATAAAGCCCATATATAACTATGAGCAATGCCACTATAAATACGAGAAACATAAATTTCTCGTAGAGAATATTCATATATATCCAAAATTTTCTCAATATATATTATTCCTCATCATATTTTCTGCGTGAACGGATTGCGAAGAATGATAATCCTGCAATTACAACTACACCAACAATGATCCATGGTGTTGCAGATAAAAGAATACCTGTTGGGATGATACCATCACGAGTATTTGTGAAGGCTAATGTTGTATTTCCTACAATATGTGAATCTGTTGCACTATCACCAGTATTAGCAATAGTTACACTATTATCAACTACATCTTCTGTTGCTACTATCGATGCTTTATAATCCTCTTTATTCTCTGAAACTGTATATTTTGTATCTCTTGCAAGACCTCGAATTATTATGCTCTGACCATGCTGAAGATAAAACTTCTGTGATATAGCACCTGAAGCATCTGCTGTTACTGTAGTCGGATTTGCAGCCACTGTAACAGTAGTTGCAGGTGTTGCAGTAGGATTAGCTTCTGCATTTGAAATATCAACAATATATTTTGTTCCAGCTGAAAGTCCGTTTACTTCAAATGTAAATTCAAAATACTTATCCTTTGAACCCTGATTTCCTTCAACAGTCTTACTGATTGTGACATTATATGCATCAAAATAGTTCATGATATTATCTGTTTTAGTAGCACCTGTAATCCTGCTCGCTCCCTGTGAATCTCCCTTTAGGTCTGTCACTGTTACCGTACTTGTGATTGCTGCACCACTTGCTGCAGTCTCAGTTGTTCCTGGAACTGCTGGTGCATCTGCTACCTGGCCGTCATACATTACATATCCAGTTATCTTAAGTCCAAGACTTGTTGTTGTATCATCCTCAACATATACATCAAGTGTACGATATCTATCTCCCTGAGTTGTTATTGATGTTGCATCAACATCATAAACAACACCTGGCACCTGATCATCTTTTTCCTGGATATAATATCTATAAACTCCAGGTTCATTGAATTTAATACCTGTAAAATCTACTGTTACTGTTTTTGTAATTGTGTCATAACCTGTTACCTTAGAAGTTGCATCTTTTGTATCTGCAGTTTTTGAATATGTAACAGTACCTACTGTTGGTGTTCCCACGCCAGGAAGCACTTCAAGTGTAACATCTGGCACCGCATCAATTTTAGCTGATGGAACAGATACCGTATAATCAAAAGAAACATCGGGTATATCATCGCCCTGTTTAACTATTAGTATCTTGTTAAATTCAACATTCTGCGCCGCTACTCCATCACCATAAGTAGACGCTGCGCTGACTGGCATTACTGTCATTATTACCATAAGCATGACAGTAATAAGCGCAATTAGTTTCTTTTTTGCTTTCATTTTTTTCTTACCTCCATAGTAAAAAAATTTAAATGTTAAAAAATGAATTTATTTATATACCCCTTCTCCGGAGCAATAAAACGATTTTACCTTTGGTGTCATCTTTTCTCACTGCACCAAATATACGACTATCATTTATATCATCTCGATAATCATTTAAAATAAAATAGCTATCCGACGGTACTACATAAGGAAATGAGATTGCAGCACCTTCAGCTGTTGTTGGATAAACGGTATTCTCATATACACCATATCCATTTACTGTAATAGTGTCCTCTGATATATCCACAGTGTCCCCTGGCATTCCAACTATTCTTCCAAAGAAAACTTTGCCATTATTAATATATGCTATGGCTTCACCTTCTCTTAAAGCTCCCAGCTTGTAAGTTATACATAAATCTCCATCCTTAACCATTGGATAAGAAGAAGTGTTATGATTCACATATACTCCAACTACAAAAAAACAGAGCAAGAATACTACAAGAGCAGTTAATCCAACCTTTACAAAAAACTCAATCATAAAAGAGACAGCTGTTCTCTTTTTTTTAGTTTTATTTGAATCTTTAGTTTTTTCAGATTTTCTAATCTTATCAGCTGAATCTTCTGCCTTTTCTATATTTTCTGTTTTTTCTTTCAAAATATAACTCCTTATAACTAAAGACACCTATACAAATATAATATTATACTACTGTGTTAAAAATTATGTCAACTAATAGAGCACCAGAAATTGACAAAATTGTCAATTTGTAAATTAAAAAACTGGCAGGTTTACTCTACCGGTCCATTCACTTATTTTTAATACAAAAAGGTTGTACCTGCTCCTCAAACAAGTACAACCTAATTACATCAAATATAAACTTTACAAACAAATATGCAAAATTTTAGAATTCTAAACATTATACACAACCGATGCACCAATCTTATCAGCTGTTGCCTTATCCTTAAGTATTTCTATTAACTTCAGTGAAAAGTCGATTGCTGTACCAAGACCACGGCTGGTGATTACTTTACCGTCAACAACTACTGTCTGTCCGTCAGTAACTGCATTTGCACAATTCAGTCCCTCTTCCATTCCTGGATAGCATGTTGCGCTCTTTCCTTCAAGAATTCCCAGGTCACCTAATACTGTTGGTGCAGCACAGATAGCTGCTACATATTTTCCACTCTCATAGAAAGCAGTAACAACCTTTCTTACTCCCTGATGTTCCTTAAGGTTGATCGTTCCTGGCATTCCACCTGGAAGTACAACAGTACTGAAGTCCCCTAAATATGCACTCTCCTTACTTCCATCGAAAAGACCATCTGCAACAACAGGAATCTTTCTTGCTCCAGTTACCACAAGATTTTCCTCTGCAGAACCCCCATCCTTAATTGACAATGTTTCAACTTCAATTCCTGCTCTACGAAGCAGATCCACTACTGTGAGAGCTTCTATCTCTTCAAAGCCCTCTGCCAGAAGTACCATTACTTTACTCATTTTGCTACCTCCCATTATAAATTACAAATATTCCTCGCCACTCCATTACTCAGAATGACAACACACCCTGATAATTAATAAATTCTATGACTTCTTAAATTTTCTTTTGAGTACCACAAGTATTGACTTCAACTCTTCCATCTTAAGAGCCAGTGCCATAACCACATAAGTTCCTACTCCCAGGAACAGAAGATATAGCAGCTCTATCAACTGAATCTTCTTTGACACCGGTTCAACTAATTTTTCAAAAAGCTGCCAGCCAATTGTTACAACCGTAAACATTGCTACGCAACTGATAAACATTTTTATGAGTGAACTCTTTATTTCATTTCCTCTTATCGAACCAATTCTTCTTCTCAGGAAAAAAGTCTGAGTAGCTACACTAACAAGACCTGCAATTGAGTATGCCAGTGCAATACCATTTGCACTCCATAGTTTAACAAATATCATTGTTAATAACATATTTAAACACAGTATGAAAATGTTGATCATAACTGGTGTTTTTGTTTCTTTTACCGCATAGAATCCCTGAAGCACCACCTGTCTTACTGAATAACCTATCATTCCTATACAGTAAAATGCCAACAAAGTTGCCAGTATATTCACATTCTCAGGAGAAAAGTTACCCTGATGATAAACCGCACGAATAAGTGGTACTCGTATGGAAATGATTCCAGCCGCACAAGGCATTATGATAAATGCTACATTTCTGATTCCCAGTGACAGATCTTTCTTATATTCATCCATCTGATCTGTGGCATGATGCTCCACCATGGTTGGAAAGATGGACATTGCTATAGCATAGGCAAATATATTTATAGGTAACTGCATGATTCTCTGTGCATATACAATATTTGACAGAATTCCTTCATCCAGACCTGATGCAAATCTACGATTAACCACTAGATTTAACTGTGTTACTGCAATACCTATAAGTGCGGGACCGAAAAGACTAAAGAACTGCTTTACACCGCTATGATCCAGATCAATTATCTTCATATATTTAAATCCGTGTTTATATATTGGGAAAATCTGAACCAGTAGATTAACAATAGAACCTGTTACAACACCCACGCAGAATCCGGCAATACCTGTTCCTAAAGTAAGGAGAAGCACACCTACTCCAATAATGGTAATGTTGTAAAGAACTGATCCTATGGATGGTGGTGTGAAATCCTTGTAGGATTGAAGAATACCCATACATATTCCGGTTAGACACATAAAGAAACACTGGAAAAACATGATTCTTGTAAGTGTTACTGTTAGCTGTATTGCCTCTGGTGTCCATGAGTCACCTGAGAAATCAACACATAATGGCAAAAGCTGTGGAGTAAATATTTCTCCAATGATACATAATAAAGCGGCGAATATCGCTACCAGATTGAGGATGGTACTTGCCATCTTATAACCATCTTCCTCTTTTTTCTCCGCTATATAACTACTGAAAACAGGAATAAAGGCCGCCGAAAGTCCTCCGCCGACCAGAATTGTATATATGGTATCTGGTATTGTAAATGCAGCACTATAAGCATCTGTATCCGCTCCAAGATTGAATACTGATGAAATTATAATGTCTCTTACAAAACCCAATGCGCTGGAGAGAAAGTTGGCAATAACGAGAATTCCCGCAGCTTTCATCACTCCAGACTGGACTTTTTTCTCTGTCTCACTCATATATAATCCTTAAAATATTGCTTTATTGTTTTATTGCTTTATTGTGTATTATAAACAAAGTCATTCCGAACAGAGTGAAGAGTCATCTTTAGTTCTAAAAAGATTCTTCGCTTTGCTCAGAATGACACTTAATTTTTCTAAAACTATTTCCGGCTTTACCAGACTATAATCCTAGATTATATAATTTATTTATTCTGAATATACTCATCCATTGCTGCAGCTGCTTTCTTACCAGCACCCATTGCAAGGATTACTGTTGCTGCACCTGTTACAGCATCACCACCAGCAAATACACCCTCTCTTGTAGTTGCACCATTCTCATCTGCAACAAGACATCCACGGTTATTTGTATCAAGACCATCTGTTGTGCTCTTAATAAGTGGATTAGGTGATGTACCTATTGCAACGATGAAGCAATCAGCCTCAATCTCATTTATCTTTCCTTCTACAGGAACAGGACTTCTACGACCTGACTCATCTGGTTCTGAAAGTTCCATCTCCTGGCAACGAACAGCCTTTACACAACCATCCTCTCCTACAATCTCGATAGGATTGTTAAGAAGCTTGAATATGATTCCTTCTTCCTGAGCATGCTCAACCTCTTCCTTACGAGCAGGAAGCTCTTCCATAGATCTTCTATATACGATAGTAACCTCAGCACCAAGTCTCTTAGCTGAACGAGCAGCATCCATAGCAACATTACCACCACCAACGATAACAGCCTTCTTTGGATGCTCGATAGGTGTATTTGAATCTTCCTTGAATGCCTTCATAAGGTTGATTCTTGTAAGGAACTCATTTGCTGAATAAACTCCGTTCAGGTTCTCTCCAGGAATATTCATAAATCTTGGAAGGCCTGCACCTGAACCGATAAATACTGCTTCATATCCAAAGTCATCGAAAAGCTCATCTACTGTGATTGACTTTCCGATAACTACATTTGTCTCGATATCTACACCAAGAGCCTTAAGACCATCAACTTCCTTCTGAACAATAGCCTTTGGAAGACGGAACTCAGGAATACCATAAGCAAGTACTCCACCTGGTGTATGAAGTGCTTCGTAAATTGTAACTGCATAACCCTTCTTAGCAAGGTCAGATGCACAAGCAAGTCCTGAAGGACCACATCCGATAACTGCGCACTTGTGACCATTTGGTTCTGGCTTCTCTGGTGCTGTAGTAACATTTGCATTGTGCCAATCAGCTACGAATCTCTCAAGACGACCGATAGCAACAGGCTCGCCCTTGATTCCTCTAACACACTTTGACTCACACTGTCTCTCCTGTGGACATACACGACCACAAACAGCTGGGAGTGAACTTGAACGGTTGATTACCTGGTATGCTCCCTCAAAGTCTTTTTCTACTATCTTCTGAATGAACTCTGGAATTGAAATCTGAACAGGACATCCATCCATACATGGATGATTCTTACAATTAAGACATCTAGATGCTTCATCAATTGCCTGCTCCTCTGTATATCCAAGAGCTACTTCTTCAAAATTCTTATTTCTTACATTTGGATCCTGTGAAGGCATAGGATTCTTATCCATTCTCATATTAGGCATTTCACTACACCTCCTTTAGTTATTTGCGGCTGAGCCGCTCTTTAACATATTACAAGCTTCTTCTCTGGCCTTCAGCTCAAATGGCTTATATACGCTTCCTCTAGCCATAGCCTCATCGAAGTCTACCTCAAATCCATCAAAATCAGGTCCGTCTACGCAAGCGAACTTTGTCTTACCACCAACTGTAAGTCTGCAGCATCCACACATTCCTGTACCATCAACCATGATAGGGTTCATGCTGACTACAGTCTTAACATTATATTTCTTAGTTGTAAGTACAACAAACTTCATCATGATCAGTGGTCCGATAGCGATAACCTCATCAAACTCCTCACCGTTCTTGATAAGCTCTTCAAGTGGTGCAGTAACCACGCCTTTTTCTCCTGCAGAACCATCATCTGTCATAAGGATGTAATTATCAGATGCAGCTCTGAACTCATCCTCAAGGATAATCAGATCTTTATTTCTAAAACCTACGATTGATGTTACTGAACATCCAATATCATGAAGTTTCTTAGCAATAGGATAAGCAATAGCACAACCAACGCCACCACCTACAACTGCAACCTTCTTAAGACCTTCTGTCTCTGTAGCATTTCCAAGAGGTCCTACGAAGTCATGAATAAACTCACCAACTTTCAACGAATTAAGAATTTCTGTTCCTGCTCCTACTATCTGGAAGATAATTGTGACAGTGCCCTTTTCTCTATCGTATCCTGCGATAGTCAGAGGGATTCTTTCCCCATCTTCTGTTGCTCTGAATATAATGAACTGTCCAGGCTCTGCTTTACGGGCAACCAGTGGCGCTTCAACTTCCATCAGTGTTACTGTTGGATTCAGAGACTCCTTTCTTACAATCTTGTACATTTCAACCACTCCTTTGTATTTCTCAATGATCAAACTGTGCCTTCCAGTTATGAAGGAAAAAGCGGAGTCGGAGGGATTCGAACCCTCGTGCCCCGGAGGGCAAACGCATTTCGAGTGCGCCCCGTTATGACCACTTCGATA
>CAMNGU010000002.1 GCA_946538525.1 uncultured Lachnospiraceae bacterium | reverse complement strand
AATCTACGGAGTGTAGCTCCGCAAATCAGATGCTCTGGCAATTCAATTGCCGAGTGGTTCACTTATTGAATGATGGATTCGTGAGCGATAATTATGAGGGGCAAAATCAATGCAAGAAAAAGATAAAAAATTAGAAAAAATAGAAGATAAAAATGACGAAATGTTTCAGGAACTTATGGGAGCAATGGAAAGAACTATTGATGAAAGAATTAGTAATCTATCAGATGAAGAAACAAAATATGTAAAATTATATGGTGAGCATATTAAATACTATCTCTTACAAGGTTGTATAGTAAATGATGTGTTATTCTTCAATAGTGGTCCAGAAGGAATAAATAGTCCATATGAACATTTTACTAGGCCACTTAGATATATCGATTTTGAAGAAGTAAATAGATATTTCGAAGAGAATAATATTAGTCCTGACAACAAAGATTGGACAGATTTTGAAAAGTCCATAGATGAAAATGCAGAGATGATATGTCCAATATATGAGGAGGAAGAAATAAGATATTTATCTTATTTTAGATATGAATCAGGAGAATATTGTTATTACGACATAAAGGAGAAAAAGCTTTATGAAACTGGTCTTGTGTATGAGATGAGCTTTCGAGATGAGAATCGTGAAGTAGTTAGTGCATCAGAGGATTATCTTATAATGCAGATGAATAAAGGTTATATAGGTTCTGATCAGGCTAATAGTATAGTATTTGACATTATTTATAATCCTGAGAGTAAATGCTTTGGTCTGTTATTAGGACATGATATTATTTATGACATTGATTGGTTAAAGGATTATACGGATTATCGAGAGGATAAGGATGTTGAAAATTCTAGAAAGCTTATAACTCGATATAGACGTGGTGAGATAAAAAATAAAGAATTTCTTTCTTTGGGTATGAAGAGACTGGATTCAATGATATGGTTTATTAGAAATTCTGTGGATGGTGATATTAAAGCACCTAAAGGTTTGATAGATGAAATGTTCGAAGATTATATGGATCTGTTTGACCATGTTAAGGATGTTGCATTGAATAAAGCCGAAAAGTAATTAAAAAATTAGGGAATATAAGGAGGAGGACGCGCATGGTTGAATATTTAGCTTTTCAATTATGTAAGCCGGATGGAGATTCTCGGTATATTAAAATACATAAGGAAGATGGCTCTTTACATATGGAGATAGCTGCTGGGATGCGTGGAATGTATATATCAGATAATATTGTCAAATATCGTTGTGGTGGTGTTTCAGAGAATCTTATCTCTGAGCTGATTCAACCAACCAAGCCGTACACTTGGCCGAGAGTAATACCATCAGATTATAATCCAGGAGAACATATTTTGGGATGTGACATAGACTCTTGGTCGCTGGATTATAAGGAGGAAGAAAAGAAGACTATGCGTCATATTCGTGGGAAGGGAGATGTTCCCGAAGAAGAACCATATATTTTGTTTCTTGAGAATCTTATGAGATTTGTTCCAGATAGAGAAGTGGTTGATTGGTTTTTAGAGAGATGATTACAGAATTAAGAGGATTACTAAATGAATAACTTTAATGGTAAAATGATATTTACATCAAGAGGATTCAAAAATATGTAAAAAATTTAAAAATTATACTACAGGTTTAATGACAAACTGGAATTAATGTGATATTCTATGCTGTAGCGTCAGGGATACGAGCGAATTCCCAAAACGAAATCTATAGAAAGGAAAATCGAAAAATGTTCGCATCACAATTTGTAACAAGGCTAAGAAATATAGTAATTACAACTTCATATTTGGATAATTGTACCGCACTGCCTGAACCAAAATCCAGTAAGCAGGGCTTAGGGTTAATGTGCACATTTGAGATAATCGATAGACTTATACCTAATAGATTTAGTGTTAATGGGTTGAAGCATGACGACTTTGGAGTTTTAAGAGTGAAAAGGTCGTTGGGACGACTATGATATAGAGTGTGAAATGTTAAATTATTATTTAAATTATTAATTCACAATATCTTTCGTATCATTTACACAATACATTAATAAATTAGATTATGAATCGCTTATCTTAAATGAATGAGATAAGCGATTTTTTTTGTGCGAAAGAGAATAAAACCAAATTATCCGAATTTGAGGTGATTACCATGTTAGTAATAAATGGAAAAATAAATACAGCGATATGCTACGCAACAATAATTGAGGATGCAGCTATAGAGCAGATACGCCGTATGTGCGACTATGAGTTTACGGAGGGTAGCAGAATCAGAATTATGCCGGATGTACATGCTGGAAAGGGATGTACTATCGGCACAACGATGACTGTCATAGATAAAGCTGTTCCAAACATTGTTGGAGTAGATATTGGATGTGGAATGTACACAGTGAATATAGGGAAGGCGGATATTAACTTCGAGAAGTTTGATGCAGCTTGTCATACAGTACCATCCGGAATGAATGTATGGGATGGTCGTAAAGAGAGGTTTAATCTCACTGAACTAAAATGCTACAGAATACTTAAGGATTCCAGATATGTAGAGAGAAGTTTAGGAACGCTTGGCGGTGGAAATCATTTCATAGAAATAGATGAGGCTGCTGATGGAACAAAATATCTGGTAATTCATTCCGGAAGTAGGAATCTGGGCAAGCAGGTGGCTGAGTACTACCAGAAACTTGCCGTGGAGATCCACTCTGGAAAGGATGAGTATTATGCAGCTCGTGATGCTCTGATTGCAGAGTATAAAGCTGCTGGTCGTAGAAGTGAGATTGAGGCGGCTCTTAAGGAGCTTAAATGGAATAAGAGAGATTGCTTAATACCGGATGATCTCTGCTACCTGTATGGAACGTATTTTGAGGATTATCTTCACGATGTAGAGATATGTCAGAACTTTGCCAGACGAAACAGAGAGAAGATAGCTGAGGTTATCTTTGAGATGACTGGTATAGTTCCAGGAGAAGCATTCCACACAATACATAATTACATTGATACAGAGGAAATGATTCTGCGAAAGGGCTCCATAGCAGCTCATAAAGGTGAGAAAGTTCTGATTCCTATAAATATGAGAGACGGAAGCGTTCTTGCTGTAGGCAGAGGTAATCCAGACTGGAACTATTCCGCACCACATGGAGCGGGAAGATTGATGTCACGAAAAGTGGCGAAGGATACCCTTTCAATGGAAGAGTATCAGGAGATGATGAAGGGGGTTTATACAACTTCCATAAATGAAAACACATTAGATGAGGCACCAATGGCATATAAGTCTCTTGAGGATATTATAGATGTAATCAGAGATTCAGTAGATGTTATAGAAGTGCTAAAACCAATTTATAATTTTAAGGCTTCTGAGTAGTGCAAACACCTGTCAGATAAACTGCAGAGTGTTTGCACACGAGCAGTTTTATTCTGACAGGTGTTTATAGTACGAAGTACGATAATCGAGTCGAAGCAAAGCGAAGACGAGAATAAGGCACTACTCAGAATAGAACTCCTCTCGATTGAAGCTAGAATAGGAGGACAAGATGGACATGATACCAATGATTGATACTATAGGTACTGGTAGAAACATTACCGTACTTCGAAAGAGAGCTGGTCTCAGTGTTGCAGATCTGCAGGATATATTTGGCTTCACAACGCCACAGGCAATTTATAAGTGGCAGCGTGGAACTACGCTTCCAACAATTGATAACCTTGTTGTATTAGCAAAGGTTTTTGGAGTTAGAATGGATGACATCATTGTTGTAGCTCGTGAAAATGAAATCTGCAAAAGTGCATAGAAGGAGAATAATGCTATGAAGAATTATTATATTTCAGATCTTCATCTGGGACATGCTAACTGCATCAAGTTCGACGGCCGACCATTTGCTGATGTTAAGGAGATGGAGCAGGAGATTGTACTTAGATGGAATTCGAAGGTTCGAGATGAAGATCATGTATATATTGTCGGAGATGTAGCATATCGAGATTCTAAAGAGGTGCATACCGTTTTGGAAGAACTAAAGGGACATATACATCTCGTTTTTGGAAATCATGATCCCCAATTTGTGATGAAGGATGAACGAGCTATGAGACGCTTCGAAAGTGCTGAATGGATTATGAGAATCAAGGATGAAGATAGACTTGTGGTTCTATGTCATTTTCCAATCGTTTGCTGGGATAAAAAGCATTTTGATAGTTATCATGTATATGGTCATGTACATGCAAAAATAAATGATGATACTGTCTATATGATGAAGCAGGAAAATGCGTTTAATTGCGGTTGTATGTTGAATAACTATGAACCATGCACCCTTGAAGAATTAGACGAGAATAAGAAAAAGAGAATGGGAAGATTAGGAATTATCTAGATTTTCTTTCATTTTGACTTGAAATATAAAAATTTATACGGCAGATTAAAAATACCACAGATTGGCAGCTAGATATATTTACTTCGCGACCGATTCCATGCTGGAGATTGCGGGTTCGAGTCCCGTCAGTCGCTTGCGATTGTAGCTCAACAGGTTAGAGCGCCAGCCCAGTTCTAATATATCAATATCGCCAATTCTTTTGATACCTAACACAGCTAATGTTACTTACTTCAATTCAGGTGGATAAGCCGGTTCGAATCCGGAAAATAGTGACATGATTCAGTGTTTAAACAGCTAGTCGGATTTACTTCAGGAGGATACAAGGGTTTACCCATATAGGGAATAATTCGGCAATATCAGTTTAGAAAGGTATAGCTATAAGAAATAGCTTAAATGGCAAAAAACAAAATGAAAAACATATATAAAAAATATTTATTTAACAAACATATCCTTGTTAATGAGGGTAATATCGAGTCAACTGAAATTCAGTTTGATACTATTTTTGCGTTGGCAAATCTCTTCAATATCAGAATTACTGAGGGTGAGAAACTTGTATCAAGAGAGATGATAAAGTATGCATCCCAGCGTCTTGGAGAAAATGTTCCAGAACCATTTTATAGGGGCTTTCCACAGAGTGTAAAAGAACTGTCTGCTGATCAGCTACTCTTTGATCAGCTGGTTCATTATGCTATAACCTATGGTTTTGGTGACTTTTCTGAGGCAGGACATTCCATTTTTGAGAAGGACTTTGAAAGAACTGCATTTAAAGAAGGTGCGGATATTAAGGATTTTGTTATCCTGAACGAGATGGATGCTGATGCTGCACTTGGAAACATGATAAATGACCTGCTTCTTGGTACAAGACCACTTAGTGATGAGCAGTATGCTTTGGTTGTGGAATATATAAAAGATAATAATAATTTCATTCCTGATGGTATAGGCTCAAAGAATACAGCTATCAAGCTTATTCTTGATCTCCGAGATAATGCTTATGCTAATTATATTTCTATGTCCGATGTGATTAAGCTTGTGGATGAACTGAACTTCCAGAAGTATGAAAATACAAATATTAAGAAGCTGAATCTGAAGAATCAGGACAGAAAGTTTATTACATCGATAATAGATATATTATTTAGTTCTGGCAGAGTTGATATAAAGAACTGCTATGAAAAGAAGAAGATATGGTGTGGATTATTGCATCATATTCATTATGTTCCAAAGTCTGAAGAGGCTAAGGCTTTCGTGGATGCCATGAGAGGTAACGAGAATCTTTCTGTTTATTCTGCATTTGAAAAGGCTATGACTGAGAAGAATGTTAAGACAGCAGTGGATGCATTAAAGACAGGTAAAGGATCTGCAGCAGTTCTTAGAAATCTTAACTATATAATCAGTAGATGCGAGAGTGTTGATGATCTGAAGTATATCATTGATTGTATAGATACAGATAATGTTATCGTATTGATTCAGCTGCTTATTCAGTATTCTCAGTATAAGTCAGGAAATCAGGCAAGAACATTTAAGTTCACAAAGTACAATAGACTTATAACTCATATGGAAACTGAAGATGAAAAGAAGAAGAGAAAGTCTATCATATCAGAGGGTCAGGCAAATATGCTGGCGGATGAGATAACTAAGAATCTCGAAAGAGTTTTGAAGAATAGACTGGGGAAGGTTTATATTGATCCAGCTATGAAAAGCTATGCTCTTCCAATTCAGGAAAATACTTCTCAGGGCGGATTTGGAGTTCTTACGAAAGGTTCCAGAATTAGAATTCCAGAAACTAAGAAACTTCGTGCTTTTACCTACTGGGAGAAGGTTGATGATATCGATCTTTCAGTATTTGGAATTGATGATAATGGTAATAGAAAAGAATTTTCCTGGAGAACCATGGCACATAATCAGTCGGATGCACTTGTATATTCTGGTGATGAGACCAGTGGTTATTATGGTGGTTCAGAATACTTTGACATAGATATGGAGAAGTTTAGAAAGAGATATCCAAATATTCATTACTTAATTTTCTGTGATAATGTTTTTACTGGAATTGACTTTAATAAATGCTACTGCAAGGCTGGTTATATGACCAGAGACTTGGAGGACAGTGGGGAAGTTTATGAGCCAAAGACAGTTAAGTCATCATTTTTGGTTGATTCAGAAAGTACATTTGCTTATCTTTTTGGAGTTGATCTCGAGACAAATGATTTTATCTGGCTTAATATCGCTAGAGAAAGTGCGGCAAGGGTTGCAGGAACAACCAATATGGATTTTATTACAGACTATTTCCACTTGACTGATGTCATTAATGTGTATTCATTCTTTGAGATGATGGCTACGGAAGTAGTATCTGATATATCAGAAGCTGAAGTTGTCGTTACTGATAAGTCGGTTGAGTGTCCAGAAGGCGTTCAGGTTATCAGAGAATATGATATTGAGAAGATGATCACATTAATGAATAAATAGAATTAGATAGTAGTAAAAGTAGTAGAAAAAGTAGTAGTAAAAAAACAGTAATATTAGGAAGTGGCGAAAGTTGCTTCCTTTTTGCAATTAAAATGCAATAATTTTCATTTATTTACCGATATATGGTATAGATTAAAAATTTAATAACAGAGATGGGTGAGAAGATGATAGATGAAAAATATAAATATAAGAAGAGAAGAAAGGTTCTATTATTGATGATGAGATTGAAGAGTATTATGAACTTTAGAATTTAAACCACCGGTTGAAAAATATAAGCTTGGATTATGCTATAATCATAGCATCCATAAATGTGAAAGGAAAAAGCATATGAATTACAAAGCATACATTTTTTTGTGTCGCTGAAGACATAGAGGATGGCTAAAATATGTTGAGGATATAGAGGGCTCAAGTAGTATTACATCGAATAGAGTGGCTTGATTATTGGGGACTATCAAAATGATATAAATCATATTTGGTAGTCCCTAGTTTGTTTTTTAGAGAGGGTTATTTGCATGGAATAATAACAAGATAAGGAGTGGTTTTATTGGTTGATAAAACATTATTAGATAATCTGGAATTTATAGATACACATGCTCATGTCCATCGAATAAAGGATGAACCCCGGGAGAGATTCTTTCGAGACCTTTATGGTGAGAGAGGACAAAGCATTAAAAAGATAATAAATATCGCTATTTCTTATGAGGAAAATATTGATGCTATGGAGTCCGTTGAAGGAGGCGGTGAAAGGTCTGTCTTTAAAGATAAACTTCGTGATTCTAATGGAGTTATCTACGATAAGGTAAACTATTTTGCTCATGGTATACATCCCAAGGAGGTTCCACAGACTGTATTTGGGGAAGCGTATGAGATGAGTGACAGTATTGACGAAGTTAAAAATATTGATTCACTTAATGAGAACATAGATGCAATATTTCAGGATCTGTATACGATATGTTCTATGTCAGACAGTAGGTGTGTTGCAATAGGTGAAACAGGATATGAATTTTTCTATTCTGCCCCTTATAAATATAAGGACTTACAGACAGAGTTTTATAGACGCCATATTGAACTGGCTCATAAGCTGGAACTCCCTCTCATAATCCACCATAGGAGTCATCATGATATTTCTCTGGGAAGGGAAAATGCAAATCAAGAAGGTATTAAATTACTTCGTGAGAATAAAGGACTGCTAAAAGATAATCCTGGGGTTATTCATTGCTTTTTTGGGAATTATGAAGAAGCAGCGATATTCTGTCACGAGATGTCATTTGTTTTAGGCGTTGGTGCTGCGTTTTTAGATGAAAGAAATGAAGAACTAAGGGAGGTTTTTAGAAAAATACCTTTAGATAACTTAGTCTTGGAAACAGATACACCATTTTTGAAACCGAAATTTATAAATTCAGGTTATAAGCAAAATACGCCCCTCAATATACCTTATATTGCAAATGAGCTGGCAAAGCTTAAAGGAGTATCTATAGAAGAAGTGGCGAAAGTCACTACAGAAAATGCACTACGGGTTTTTCCTGGGCTTAAAACATAATCCTAAGACTTATAAAAAAATTCAAAATGGATTAAAGAAAAACTAACTTATATTCTAACTATAAAATTAAAGAAAGAAGGATGATCAATGAATAGTAGCGACAATAGTTTCTTTAAAAATATGAAGTTTTACCTGAAAAATAAATATTTCCGAGGGATTGTTATCTCTTCTGGGATAATGGTTATTTTCCTGGTTCTAATCCTAATCTGTATAAATACCCGTGAGAGAATTACCCGTCCTATGTATAGTACCACCAAAGATGGGTGGAATTATACAAAACTACAAGATACAAAAACTGGAGAAGAATATATAGTTATTCATACTTATAGTGGAAATGAGCATGATACCATTGCTATTCCAGAGCGTATAGAGGGACTTCCTGTTAAAATTCTTCAAGGTCAGGTTTTCAAATTTTCGTATGAACTTAAAAAGCTAATCATTCCTAAGACTGTTGAAGAGATAAAAGAGGGAGGTATTCAATTTACCGACATAGAAGAAGTGGAGTTTGAAGAGGGTTCATGTTTAAAAGTATGTAATGGTTTAGGTTCTTCTTCTATAACTTCTATTCATCTACCGGACTCTGTTGAAGTAATTTATGAAAAGGCTTTTAGTGGAGGGTTTAAGCTTGAAGAAATATATATAGGACCAAATGTTAAGGAGATTGGAGAAAATGCATTTGATGATACAAAGATTAAAAATATAGTGCTTAGTAAAGATAATAAGTATCTTGAATGGAAGGATGGATTGTTGGTTAGTAAAGAGGAGAGTAGGCTTTTAACTTATGATCATGATCTATATCTTGATGAGATTACTATTCCTGCTTATATAAAGTCTATTGATGATACGGCTTTAGATGGTATCGAGTTGGAAAGAATAAATGTGGATGAGGAAAATGAAGTTTATTTTTCAGAGAATGATTGTTTATATACCATAGATGAAAGATACGGAAAAACACTCTGTAAAGTACCGGAAGGTATGGATATTAGTAAGTTTGAATTTGGGAAGGATGTGGAAACCATAGGTTGTTATTCAATGGCGAATTGTTTCAGTGATGAGACTGTAGTCTTTCCTGATTCTGTCAAAAATATAGAGCTATGGGCAATCGGTAGTTTTGATATACATGTATCCAATACATTAAGACATATAGCTATCCCATTTTATACCAGAACCATATATTTCCATGGTACAGAGGCGGATTGGGAGAAGGTAGATGTGGAGAATACTGTATCTTTCGATGAACTTCCTTATGAAGTTGTTTATGTGGAGGATTAATATGACAAAAAAAAGAAGAAGTATTATTTCGCATATAATAATTTCAGTATTACTTATTGCGACTGTGGTAGGATATCATTATCTGCAATATAATTATTATTTTATTGATAGACCTGCACTAAGCGGTATAGTTAATTTTGTAACTAGAGATCGTATATATAGATTTTTATATTATAGAATATTTCAGTATATTCTTATTGGATCTATGTATGTGGTTCTTTTCTGTCTTATCCATAAGATAGTAAAGTTTTATAAAAAAATGAAACCTATAGTGGTTCTTTTTGGAATCCTTTTTTCACTACATATTTATATTGATGATTTATTACTAAACTATAGTGCATATAATCATAGATATTTTAGCATGGCTTGGCTTTCATTTTCTGAGTTTATGTGTTCCGATGTTTGGAGTAGATACATTTCAAAGTATAGTTTTGCTATCGTTTTTATCAACTTTGGATTTATGTGTGCGTTGCTTATGATTTTTGTGTTTATTAACGCATTTAGAACTCGTGGTGGTTTTTTTGATGGAGAAAAAATTGATAAAAAAGAACAAGCTGAAGGTGTATTAAGAAGACTGATAGTGGATTATGATGAAGTAGATTTAAGTTCTCTTAGAATAATAGAATTATATCTAAATGAGAGAATAAATTATAAAATGGTAGTGGATTTTATTGAAATGTTGCCTCCAAATAATATGGAAGGATTTAGAAATCTCATGTTATTGGAAGAGACCATTGCTGAACTCCATCCTGTGATTGATGCGGGAGTTAGAAGGGCAAAGGAAACAAAGTATAAAAGAATAGTGGAAAAACTTGAAAAAAAGCGTGAAGAAAAAGAAGAAGATAAAGCAGAAGATAAAACAGAAGAAAATATAGAAGATGAAATAGAAGATAAAGCAGAAGATAAAATAAAAGAAAAGTATGAGGACAATGTTATAGAATTTGATTTTACCCGCAAGAATTAATAATAGTTTGTTACTAGAATTTCACGCAGGAGAAAAAAATATGGGCGAATATAAGATGGAGCAGAAGTCAATTAAAACAAATGAAAATATAAAGAGAAAATTTAAATCGAAAAATAAAAAAAGTTTTTTAAATGTATTTACTTGGCATTTGATCATTACAGGAATAGTATTTCTAATCAATATAATCTGTTTTGAGTTTAGTGCAGCTACATATAATTCTATTCTGTGGCGTAGTCATTTTCATGGCCAGCTTTCAAGACTTATTCTAACAAATGTAGTTATATATCTTATTATTTTAGGTTTATACGATATTATAAACTGGGGATATTGGAAAGTTTCGGGAATCATTCTGGTTTCGGGATATACATTATATTATATGTTTGCATATGTTTTATTTATTGAAGGAGAAGGGCTTGGTTTTGGTGTGTTTATGCTTGTGCTGGCCTTAATCTTTTTCCTTTGTTGTGGAAAACCAGGAAATATTGGAGATAAGATTATTGATAAATATATGGAGGTATTTGAAAAGGACAGATATGCAACGAATGATGATATAGATATGCTATCACTTAGAACATATTATACAGGGGATTATGAACCCTATGAGGTTCTGTATGAACAGGTGGGGGTACTACTGAAGTATGATCATTCGTATGATGAAATCGGCGATTATTTTGATGAAGAAGAAGAGGAAGTCTTTAGCGAATTTGTTACGGCTTCCTTAAGTCTGGATAATCCAGAGAATAATCCACTTCATCCAGAGAATAAAGATGTAAGTAATCTGAAGGATAATAGAGGAATCTTGGATTATATTGAAAATAATTTACGAGATGATTTTGCTGAAGATTATAAAGTGGCGAAAAATGGAATTAAGGATGCTGTATTTAAAGAAAAAACATTTATGATGTCTGATGTGGAAGCGGTTATGATAGATGCTATAACAGAACTGAATCAGCCGGATATGCTTATGACATACTGCCTAATTGCATTATATAAGAATAGTGGAATCTATCGAAGGTTTAGTCTTAATTCAGCTCGAAATCTTGTTGCTATTTATATCCAGAGTGGAATAATCAAATATGGTGACTTCTTCTATGATCTTATAGTTTTGCTAAATAAATACGGTATAACTGAGGTGACTAGTTTTGAAGAGGTTGAAATCCCAGATGAATCTGGTACTGAATCTAACATATAAAAGAAGTTAATTAAAAGCAAAGCCAAGATAATAAAAAGAAAATAAAAAGATGATAAATAGAAAATAAAAGTCACAGAATAATACGAAAGTTGGTGAAAGCATATGTGGACAGATGAGTTTGATATGGAAGGATATATTGAACTTTTAAAAATAGATAAACTTGGTAATTTACTTTTATGGGCATTCGAACATGATTTTTACTATGAAGAAGAGTATAGTGAGTATTTTACTGATAGTTCAGATGGATCAGATGCTCTTCGAATGGTATATCTTAACTTGTGGTATGAAGATCTGATCTATGAAAGCGAAAGGCGTGCTGTTGAATATGCTGTTACTTGGAAAGCACCTGGCGAAGAAGTGACAAAAGATGAGGTTGTTCAAGCGTTATTAGGGCTTTCAACATTTAAGTGTTTTGGTGTGGATAGCTTGGAAAAGTTGGTGGATTATCTTAATGGTTACGCGGTTAATCCAATGATTCGTGCTAATTCTGTTGCTATGTTTGATGCATTAACTGAAGGTGGTTACATAGTAAATCATCAACTTATATACTTTGGCAATGTGAAAAAGGAGATGTGGCCTGATGAACCATATAGGCGTGATCATCTGTATAAGCTTAATCTTGAACTTGAGCCTGTGGGATATGATGAGAAGACAATTAAAGTGGCTGTAAGAGAAGAGAAATATAAAAATCATTGTAATCCGGATGATATTGTGAGATTGGATTCGGATATAGTATTCCGTTTTGGGCATTCTACAGATAGAAACTGGGTTATGTATGAAAAAGATAATCCTGAAAATCGTTTTATTGATCGTTTTGTCAGCTTAAAAAAACCAGGGGCATTAGTTGCTTATAATGTAAATCATGGTCGTAAGATAGAATATAAAGGTAATGTGGTTTCTTACTGTGATGGAATAGTGATTCTTCAATATAAAAATGAATTATATCGCGTAGATGGAAATCAGATAGCCAAGATTTATACCTTGGATAAAGAAATACCGGAATATGTGAACTCAGAATTCGATGGGTATAGATTTAGAGATAAGAGAATTTTAATTGCACCAGCTATAAGAGGGCAGTTTGTTCCATTTGAAATTGATTATGACGGAAATGTGATCGGTGATGATTGCATGCTGTCAGATTATATCTGGTATAGTGTGATTTCTCTAGAAACCATTTTATGTAATAAGGAAGATCTGCCTTATGATGATTTTTGTCATGATTATAGAAAACATATGGGACGGATTTGGGATGATCCTTACGAAGCTCTTCGGTTAGAAGGTGGAGTGATCACCTGCGCCTCTATAGAAAAATTTTATAGAAATATTAGAGAGTGTGATCCTAGAATACTTGATTCGATGTGGCCATTCATCAAACTTATTATAATACTCTCTCAGGTCGTTGATCCGGATACAGATCTTTCAGAACTTCTTTGTGCTATTCGAAATGATTACATAAAGAGTCATAAGAATTATTGGGACAGTGTTATAAGTTTGTTTTATGATTCGGATAGTGATGAGGAGATAATAGATAAAGATATTTTGGCTCATAGAATAGATGAGGAAGAGAATGAGCTGATTAATTATAAATATAACCAATTTGTAGATATGGATTATGTTATGAAAATATTTGATTTATTAATGGAAAACAAATTAGAAGATTATATTGAGAAAATATGGTTCGGAGATATAGAACATGAGTAGAGTGTTTGTGATACCAGATGTTCACTTAAAACCCTGGATGTTTGATAAGGCAACAGAGCTAATATCGAAGGGGAGCTACGATAGAATAGTAATGCTGGGGGATTTAGTAGATGACTGGAATCAAGAGAAAAATCTAGATCTTTATAGAGATACCTTTGAGGCGGTTTATAAGTTTATCGAGAGATTTCCGGATTTGCTATATTGCTTTGGAAACCATGATGTAAGTTATAAGTTTCAGGCGATTCAGTCGGGGTATTCATTTTATGCGAGGGACACAGTTGTTGAAGGGGTTGATAATATTGTTAAGAAACTTCCTGAGGGTAATTCTGCATATATTCACCGTATCGATAACTGCCTTTTTTCTCATGCTGGTTTGACTGAATCCTTTGTAAGGCGATATTTTGGTGCATGTGGACATTTAGAGATTGATGAGATGATATATCAAATTAACAGGTTTGATCAGGATTCTCTCTGGGACGATGATTCACCGGTATGGGCTCGGCCTCAGGGTGGAGATATGAGATTATATCCAATAGGGATGATGCAGGTTGTGGGACATACACCAGTCATAACTCCTGAATTGAAAGAATTGTATGGATCAAAGCTTCTATCAGTTGATAATTTTTCCACCACATATATGGGAAAACCTATAGGTGATCAAAAGTTTATATGGGTTGATACTGAAGAAGAAGTTTGTTTTGAACTGTTATAAAACTAGAAGTGCTTATACTTGATGATGCGACTTTTTCTGTCTCTTTCAGATTATATTTATGATATAATAAAATGACATAAGTGTCAAAAGTCAAAATGCGTTCCTGCTTGCAGGAAAAGCATTTTGATGGATGAAAATAGGATTGGTTTTGTTATAGCTGATATTCTTTCAGCTGTAAAAAAAGATGTGGATACCTATGCCAATGGTGCAGAGCAGTTTGATGACATAACCATGGTATGCTTTAAAATGGGTGAAGCGAATTAATCTTAAAAAGGAGTGTGATAACATGGATCAGAATATAATAAAAAGAAATGAACTTTTAGCACAGAAGGTAATCAAAGGACTTGAGTCCAGAAATATGAAAGCTTTCTATGCTGCAAATAAAGAAGAGGCTCTTGCAAAGGCGTTAGAGATAATTCCAACTGGAAGCTCAGTAACAATGGGTGGAGCCATGAGTGCTCGCGAGATTGGACTCGTGGATGCCCTTAAAGAAGGCGATTACAACTTTATAGATAGAGATAACTATGAGGATAAGAGAGCTGCTATGCTTATGGCTTATGATGCTGACTACTTCCTCGCAAGTGCAAATGCCATGACTGAAGACGGTGTTATTGTAAATATTGATGGTAATTCTAACAGGGTTTCTGCCATTGCACAGGGACCCAAGCATGTACTCTTCATCGTTGGAATGAATAAAATCTGTGACGATGTAGATGGCGCTATGAAGAGGGCTAGAAATGTGGCTGCCCCTATTAATGCACAGAGATTTGGACTTCATACACCTTGTGCAAAAACTGGATCATGTATGAACTGTAAATCTCCCGATACCATTTGCTGTCAGTTCTTAATCACAAGGTACTCAAGGCATGAGGGCAGAATCAGTGTTATTTTGGTAAATGATGATCTAGGATTCTAGGTGACGATGGGGACATGGTAGATCTCCCCATCTTCCAATAACATCGATTACGAGGTAGATATATGACAATAAAAGAAATTGCTAAAATGGCAGGTGTATCAACAGCTGCTGTTTCAAGATATTTTAATAAAGGATACATTTCCGATGAAAAGCGTGAAGCAATCCGAAAGGTTGTGGAGGAAACGGGCTATCATCCATCTATGCAGGCGCAAACTCTCCGTACCCGCAGAACCAATCTTATAGGTGTTGTTATTCCGCGAATTGATTCCAGTTCCATCGCGAGAGTTGTGGCGGGTATCATGGAAGTGGCAGATGCGAGTGATTATCAGTTGCTTCTGGCTAATACCACAAATGATATGCAGAAAGAGTTGGAGTATCTTTCCATTTTCCATGATAAACAGGTTGATGGAGTTATTCTGGTTGGTACCCTTTTCACTGAAAAGCATCAGGAAGTTCTGGCAAATATGGAAGTTCCGTTGGTCATCATCGGACAAAAGGTGCCGGGATATAATTCTGTATACCATGATGACTATAATGCTGAATATGATATAACGAAGTTCCTTCTGGATAAGGGAAGGAAAGGTCTTGTATATCTGGGAGTTACGGAAGAAGATAAGGCCGTAGGAGTAAATAGATATGAGGGCTATAAGACAGCGGTTACAGATGCTGGATTGGAAGCGCTGGCTGAGAGAAGAGTTATTGGTGAGTTCAATTCCATGGATGGCTATGAGAGTATGCGAAATGCGTATGAGCAGTTTGAGGATATTGATGGAGTTGTTGCGGCGACAGATACTATTGCGTCCGGTGCCATGAAGTTCCTGCATGAAAAGGGAATCCGTATTCCTGAGGATATGATGATAGTTGGTCAGGGTGATTCTCAGCTGGCTAGAATTGTTATACCTGAGCTTACCACTGTTCGTTATTTCTATGAAGAAAGTGGTCGTAAAGCAACAGAAATGCTTATAGAAAAATTAAAGGGTGAAGAAAATCAGCCAATTAGAATGGTGAAGTTGGGCTATGAGCTGATAGATAGAGGTTCAACTGAGTTAAAATAATTAACAGGAAGTGGCCTGAAAATCGTTTTATATCCATGGTTAAAGAGCGTTGTTTTATACACAACATAGTAAATAAAAAAGTCTAACAATAATAGCGTGATAATTCGAAGTTTTTTCGTGATTATTACGCTTTTATATTTTGTTTTGCTGTGTTACAATTCGTGGCTATAGGGTAAAGGTATAACGGTATTTTTATAGATATAAAGTCATAAAGGAAGTTATAAGTAATGGATAAATTGATGATCTTAAAAAATTTAGCAATCATAATCATTTGCGCAAAATCATTAGCTCTTTTATCGAGAAGACTTAAGGCACCCCAGGTTGTGGGTGAGATTATTGCAGGACTTATACTTGGCCCTAGTCTTTTAGGATGGATTAAGCCAAATGATTTTCTTTCTGGAATAGCTGAGATAGGTGTCATTCTTTTAATGTTCAGTGCCGGACTTGAAACTGACCTGAATCAGTTGAAGAAGACTGGTGTTAAGGCTACACTTATTGCCTGCGCCGGAGTTTTTGTTCCTCTTATTGGTGGAACGATTCTCTATATGTGTTTCTATGGTTTTTCAAGTTTTGGAACAGATGAATTCTTCCATGCACTTTTTATAGGAACCATTCTTACAGCAACTTCAGTTAGTATAACTGTTCAGGCGCTTAAGGAATTAGGGAAGCTTACTGATGAGGTAGGAACAACAATACTTAGTGCAGCCATAATTGATGATGTTATTGGTATCCTGGTGCTTACTCTTGTTATAAGTTTCCGTGAACCTAGCAGCAATATTGGCGATGTTATATTGAGAACTGTTGGGTTCTTTATCTTAGCTTTTATTGTTGGAATCATTTTATATAAGATAATGAAGTGGCTGGATAACAAGTATCCTCATACTCAGAGAATTCCTATTATCGGACTGGCTCTTGCTCTTGCATTATCATATATTGCTGAAAAATATTTTGGTATTGCAGATATCACGGGTGCATATGTGGCGGGTATAATTCTTAGCTCCCTTAAAGATTCTAAGTATATAGATAGTAAAATGGATGTTAATTCCTACATGATATTTGGTCCTGTTTTCTTCGTAAGTATTGGTTTGCAGACAGATATGAAAGCACTTGATATGACTATACTGTTGTTCTCTCTGGGATTTGTTCTAGTGGGACTTATTACAAAGATTATAGGTTGCGGACTGATGTCCAGGTTATGCGGATATAAGGGATTGGAAACTCTTAAGATTGGTGTCGGAATGATGACTAGAGGAGAGGTTGCTCTTATCGTTTCCAAGAAAGGACTTGAGGTTGGAATGCTGGATAGTAAGTATTTTACTTCAGTAATCCTGCTTATCATTTCCAGTTCAATACTTACCCCGATTATTCTGAAACTGCTTTATTCGAAAGATGAAAGCTCATCGAATCAAGGTTCATCTGATAAGAACTCAGATAAGATAAAAGCATAGATAAGATAATAGTTTAAATACTTAGTTTATATAATCCCTAACCTGTTTTTCTTTAAGGATAATAGGTTGGGGATTTATTAATTTACTTAAAATTTTTTATATAAAATATTTAAATAAGTAGTGACATATATCTGGGTATATGCTAAAATACCATATTACTGTGATAGGTTACATTTTCATGGTTTTTTGTAGCGAATGGTTAAGTATTTTCGGGAACGATGATCATAGAACATGGAGTGTAAAATGGCAAATTCGTTATGTAGCAAAAAATTTAAGGAGTTCTTCCGCGGAATAGGAAAAGCGGGATATAGTATTAGAGATATTGTAGATTATACGCAGGAGTCGCTGGAACTTATTTCGGATGATATTCATTTGGGAAGGCTGGAGTCACTTATTACAGCTACACCAAATGCGGTTGAAAGAGTTGGTTATCATGGACAGGATGTTCTCTATCAGTCAAAGAACGGATATGACCCAACGCTGTATACTATGGAATTCAGCACTGTGGGTGGGATTAACATAGTTATGAATGCATATCCATCAAAGGGCTATCAGTGGGATGCTGAAGATAAGGATGATCTGTACTTTATATGTGCCAGCTTTTTTTCTTTGTTTGAAAGAGCAAGGATGAGAAGTGTTTTGGAAAATGCTGCATATACTGAAAGCATGACAGGAGCACTGAATATAAATGGTATTATTCGCCAGGGTGCTAAGCTTCAGGCGCAGAAGGAACTTACGCAGTATACAGTTGCATTTTTTAATATCAAGAACTTTAAGTTTCTAAATGGCGAATTTGGAATCGAAAAGGGAAACATGGTTCTTCGCGGACTGGTTGATAACATTTACGGATTTCTTATTCCGGATGAGATTATTGCCCGACTTGGTGGCGACAACTTTGTTGCAGTGGTGAGAACCAATAGAATAGATGGATTTCTTAATTTCATAAATCCGATGAAATTTGAAAATAGTGATCCGGAACAGAGGATAGAGATATCATTTAGAGTTGGTCTTTATCCGATGAAGGATGGAGAGGATATTGGTGTTGGAGTATCCAGGGCTGGAACTGCTTTAGGTGAAACAAGGAATGAAGGTAATTCTGATGTGGTTTGGTTCAGCCAGGAGATTCTGAACAGGGTCATGAATGCGAAGAAGTCAACCTTTATGTTTGCTAAAGCTCTTCAAAATAGAGAGTTTGAGGTTTATTATCAGCCAAAGGTTAGACTTGAAGATGGAAAACTCTGTGGAAGTGAGGCATTGGTGAGATGGAGACAGGACGGAAATGTGGTTCCGCCTATGTCATTTATCCCTGCG
Source organism: uncultured Lachnospiraceae bacterium (assembly GCA_946538525.1). GTDB lineage: Bacteria > Bacillota > Clostridia > Lachnospirales > Lachnospiraceae > Eubacterium_Q. The sequence continues at coordinate 35,055 of CAMNGU010000002.1, read as the reverse complement.
CTGGAGCATGATGGAAGTATCTGTGAGTTGGATATGTATGTGTTTGATACCGTGTGCAGTGACATTAGAAACTGGCTTAATCAAGGGATTGAACCGGTTAAAGTATCAACCAATTTCTCAAAGCTTCATATTAGGGATGATGATTTCTCCAAAAAGATCATTATGACCATAGAAAGATATGGTATAGATCCAAAATATATTGAGGTTGAAATTACTGAGTCTGCATGTTATGAGGATTCGGAAAAACTTAAAAAGTTCCTTAGAGCTATGAAGGAAAATGGTATTCAAGTTTCTATAGATGATTTTGGAACAGGTTATTCATCGCTGGCGCTGCTTAAGGACCTGATGGTGGATGTTATAAAGCTGGATCAGTCATTTATCAAAGGAATTCAGGATACAGATGATGATATAATGAGTAACGACAGAGTGGTTATAAAGAATGTCGTAAAGATGGTTGATGAGCTGGATATGGAAATAATTGCTGAGGGTGTTGAGACTGGTGAAGCAGCCCGGTTCCTTCGCAGTGTGAAATGTGACATGGCTCAGGGCTATCTATATAACCGTCCTATGCCAAAGGATGAGTTTGATGTATTATTAAAAGGCGACAGAGAATATAATATGATTTAAATAATTCTCGATGATTAAGAAGAATAGGGGGATAACGGGCTAAGGCTCTGTTATCTCCTTTTTTTATTCAGATTATTATGGATAAAGCAGAGAAATAACATGAAATATGTGGTATGATTAATTATACATTATTTGATGGAGATAGGGATAACAAATTATGTCAGAAATGAAAAATGAAAGTGGTGGGGGTAACAAACAGTTAGACAGGCTGGAGGCACGAACTAAAAGACATGAACAATTTCTGGAAAGAAATGACATGCGGCTAAAATCTCTTCGGGAATTAGATGAAGCTGTACTTCAAAAGAGTAGAGATAAGCAGAATCAGAGGCTGAAGGAACGAAGGGAAAGAATTGAAAAAAAAATAATTAAAGGCGACGAGTCTAAGAAAGCTAAGTTCGATGAGATGACAAGTAGGACGGATAAGGTTGTCTCGAAGTCCAGACAGCGTCAGGATGCTCGAAGAAAAAAACATAGGCAGAGAGTAGATAGGAGACAGAAAGGATATAGAGCAAAGTCATTTAAATATTTTAATGATCGAAGAATCATTTTAGAAAACCGCTATAAGCGTACAAAAACTGAACTTGGGAAAAAGATTAGCAGAAGAAATAAGATCACATTTGGCATTGGGTTAGTTGGTCTTGTGCTGATTTTTCTTCTTATGCAGCTGCTTATTCCAACTTCTGCATTCAGGAGGTATTTAGCGACTGAAGATGAAACGGCAACTGAAACGGATGCAGTAGTAGTAGAAACGGTGGAAGTTATAGAAGAAACTCTTAAGCCAGAGGTGGATTATTCCAGTGGTCCAACGGAACAACAACGCCTATGGGCACTGCTGTTGGAACATTTTGATGGAAATGAAACTGCGGTGCTGGGAGTTATGTGTAATCTGTGGTGCGAGTCGAAGTTTGAGGCGGTGAATCTGGAGGACTACAATAATCAGATCTGGAGTGTAGATGATGTAACTTATACCACGGATATTAATCAGGGTGCCATAAGTAGAAAGGATTTCCTTGAGGCAAGAACTTATAACATGACAAATGGTTACTATAATGACTATTCTGAATGGGTAAATGTTGACGGTGGTTATGGCTATGCTCAGTATACAGCATATACAAAGAAGGAAAAACTGTATCAGTTTGCTGAACAGTGGTTCGGTCCTGGAGGTGAGGGCGAGAATTATAGATTCGATATCGGTGATCCGGATATGCAGGCACACTATGTGATCAGTCTGCTGGAGAGCGACGAATTTGCAACGCTGGATAGTCGTATAAGAAATGCAGAATCGGTGGTGGATGCTTGCTATTATTGGCTGAGATTTTATGAGGTGCCTTACGATCCGTATTGTGATAATTACTATACACTGGCTTTTGACCGAGCTGAATGTGCGGGGAGAATAAAAGCTGAGTGTGATGTGGAGCAGGATGAATCATCTGGCAAGGAGGGTGAAGACTAATGAGACAGAGAAGTAATAGAGCGGTGAAATGGGCTCTGATAATACTGTCATGTATTATGGTTTTATGCATCCTTCTAACCAGTGCTTTTGCCCTTCCAAGTTTTGCAGAAGGAGAAAAAACTGAAAATAGTACCGAAAATAGTAATGAGAAATATACTAGTGTCAGCGATTTTGATAAAAGTGATGTGACCCTTGGCGTAGTTGAGGGATTTATATTTGGAGATGTGGCATCACAGAAGTTGCCTAATGCTCATATTGTTTTCTATCCGGATAGAGAGGCTGCATTTAAAGACCTTACATTTGGAAAGGTTGATGGGGTTGTAGATGATGATGCAATCATTAGATCTATTCTTCGTTCCACCGATAATTTATACATGGTGGAAGGGTATTTAGAGAACTCGGATTATGCATTTATATTTTCGAAAAATGATAAGGGTGAAAAACTGAGTGAAAGTTTCAGCGAATACATCAAATCATTAAAGTCCGACGGGACCATGGCTGAACTTGATGAGAAATGGTTTGGCAACAAGACAAATAATAAAAAGAGTGAAGACATTCCTTCATACTCAGCAGATGAGGATAAGCAAAATATCATACTTGCCTTAAGCGACGATGGAAGTATCCCATTTTCCTATCTTTCTGCAGAAAAACCTGTAGGTTATGATATCGATGTTATCATAGGCTTTTGCAAGGAATATAATTATTCTGTGACTGTGAAAATGACAGACTTTGAAGATATGCAGAAGGGTGTGGAAGAAGGAAGATATGATCTTGGTTGTGGTGGAATAACTGTTACTGAAGAGAGAAAACAGAAACTGCTTTTTTGCGAACCTGATTATTCTGGCGGAGTTGCCATATGTGCACTAAGGGCGGAATACTCACAAAGTGGCGGAGTGGCTCCTGGTAGAACTGGTTCAAGCAAGATGAAAGACCTGGAGGCTGCCAGGGAAGGGTGGTTTGCCAGCTTCGTAAGACATCTTAAATATACATTTGTTGAAGAAAACAGATATCTTCTATTTACAAAAGGAATATTGGTTACACTTATAGTCAGTATAACCTCTATTATTCTTGGTTCTCTTTTTGGATTTATTCTATATAAAGGTTCCAAGAGGGGCAGATTGGTAGAAAAAATCTTTTCCAGGGTTGTTCTCTGGCTGGTTCAGGGAGTTCCTGCAATCATGATAATAATGCTCCTGTTTTATTCGTTTTACAGAAATATGGCTGTGGGAAGTTTGCTTGCTTCAGTTACTGGATTTACATTTGTTTTTGCTGAAATGTGCAGTAGAAATATAGATAAGAATTCCAAATGCATAAATGAAGGAAAACTGGCCGATGATTATAGACTTGAGTATTTTGATGACTCGCATTTTGTAAAGGAAATCTTTAATGCAAATGGAAAACGAATGCTGGAGGATTATCGTGATGATATTATTCTGCTAATTAAAATGAGTTCGGTTATCGGTTATGTTTCTGCTCAGGATATGGTCAAGGTATTTGATAAGATAAGAATGGAAAGCTTGGAGACAATGATACCGCTTATTGCCACCACTTTGGTATATATGATCATTATTAAGATTATTACTGGTATTCTGGGACATTTTATAAAGGGTAGAGATGTGGTAGCAGAAGATTTTGATGACATTGATGAACTAGATGGACCAGGTGAAGATTAAGGGCTTGATTGACTTGATGAAATAGATGAAGTTGATTAAGATTAAGGACTTAATTGATTTGAAGAACTAGAAGAAGAACTAAAAAAAATGGCAGGATTCAAAGCGTATATGAGGGTTGCTCTATATATCACTTGAAATCCTGCCTTTTTGTTTTTAATCCGGCTAATTATTCTGGAAGCTTATCGGGTTCTGGATATTCAGTTCCCTGAGTATCAACAGTAACAGTTTTCATAACCTGTGGTTCGATTGGCTTATCAGCCCAACCGGTCTTAGTAGTAGCGATTCTATCAACTACATCCTGTCCTTCGATAACCTTTCCAAATGCAGCGTAGTCACCGTCGAGATGTGGTGAATCAGCATGCATGATAAAGAACTGTGAACCAGCGCTGTCAGGTCTCATTGAACGAGCCATTGATAATACACCTACTGTATGCTTAAGGTCGTTAGCGAAACCATTTGAAGCAAACTCACCCTTGATTGAATAACCAGGACCGCCTGAACCTCTTCCGTCAGGATCTCCACCCTGAATCATGAAACCAGGAATAACTCTGTGGAAGATAAGTCCATCATAGAATCCCTTCTTTGCGAGTGAGATGAAGTTGTTAACTGTGTTAGGTGCAACCTCTGGATAGAGCTCTGCCTTGATAACTCCGCCATCTTCCATTGTGATTGTGATAATTGGATTTGCCATATTTCTTTCCTCTCTTTCTTGGAGATTAATATATTATTGGTGATATCATTCTTTAGGTTTTCACCAATAGAATAATATTCGATAATGCTGCGATAGTGATATGATTATTTTGTGATTATTCTATGATAATTCGTCCAGTGTTTTTCCGTATGGTGGAAGGAATTCTTCGATAAAATCCTTAACCTCAGGAAATTCATTTGCCAGTTTATCCAGGGCTGCGCCAATGGATTTCTTAGCTGTTGAAAACTCAGTATTGCCGGCTTTTTCTTCCTCGATACATTTTATATATGCGGATATTTTGTCGGCGGCCTTTACGAGTCTGCGCATATATTTGTCTTCGATGGAACCGTCAGTTTTATATATTTCCTCAAAGGCAGGTCTAAGATCATTTGGCAGTTTCTCAAGAAGCTTGAACTCTGCAATTCTTTCAACCTGTTTGTAGGCATCCTTGATTTCTGGGTTATAGTACTTAACCGGAGTTGGCATATCGCCGGTTATAATTTCCGAGGAGTCGTGATATAGACCGATAAGTGCAGCGTGATCTGCATTTAGCTTACGATCATATCTTGCATTTCCTATTACGCATAAAGCATGTGCAATCATTGCCACCTCGAGACTGTGTTCGCTTAGAGTCTCATTTCGAGAGTTCCTCATTAGCGCCCAGCGATCGATGTATTTCATTCTGGATATTGTTGCAAAAAAGTTATATTCCATCTCGTTTTCCTTTTCAAAATTAGCGTCCAAACAAGTATACCACATAATGAAATTAAATCGCAAACTACTGGAGGTTTAAAATATAGGATTTTAAAAAGGCTTTTGAAATGGATTGATAGCCATATTCATAAATACTTCACAAAGAGAAAACTAACTGTACTTATTTCTCTATTATAGTAAAATAAAGTGATTTATTTAGAATTACTGTGTATACAAAAGGGGTGGAATTATTAGTATTATATACGCCATAGTGAAGGGGATGATGAATATGAGTAGTATTAATAACACATTTGATGATGAATTTAGAAGAGAAGTGGTTGAGGCTATCGATGCTGCCGACATTGCACTAAGATGTTTGAAAAGTGCAAAATGTTCTTTGAATAGCGCGAGGAACTGGGGCGTGTACGATATGCTGGGTGGTGGCATGTTCAGTACATTTATCAAGCGGGATAAGATGACTGAGTCACAGAAACATATGGACTCTGCCAAGTATGCTCTTAGAAAGCTTGAGAAGGAACTGAAGGATGTGGATAGCATCTCAGATCTAAATTTTGATACTGAGGGTTTTATCTATTTTGCGGATTACTTCTTTGATAGTTTTCTTGTGGACTGGATTGTGCAGGGACAGATAAATGAAGCAAGACAGAAAATTGATGAAACAATTAGTTCTGTTGAAATGGTTAAACATAATCTAAGTCTTCAGCTTAATTAATCTAAGTGAGTTGAAAAAAGGTAATAATGAGGTGCTAGAAAAATGAACAACAATGATTATTACAATGATTATTATAAAGATTCTGATAAAAATAGTTTTTATAGCTACGATGCTTATTCAGGAAATTATTCTACACATTTGGTTGTTAAGCCGAATGCAGGGGTTAAAAGTCTAAAATATTTTATGTTTTTTGTTTTATGTTGTATGGCTTGGATGTTCTGGCGGAATTTTAAATCAACTATTGATACACCACTTGTTTTATTGAAATATTCTTTGCTTTTGCTTATTCCGCTTATATATGTGGTGCTGTCTTATATGAGCATGACTGGTAAGAAGTTTGAACTGAATGGAAATACAGCTACAGTAACCAAAATGAAAATTTTGCATGAGAAAATATCTGTAAATGATATTAGATATGCAGAATTAGTTACGGGACTGAGAACAGGTGGGAGGCGGCCTCATAAGGACTATAATAACCTGGTGATTTTTTATAAAAGTAAGTCAATCACATTTGCGGATATAAAGTATGACGGCTGGAGAGAGATGGTTGATTATATGGATTCCATCGGAAAGCTAAGACGGATCGATGGAAGAAGTTCTGTTAGAAAGTTCATAGATGATAAGTTTAATTAATTGATATACACTTCCTTTTTGCGAGAGTGGCAGTTTTTTCGCTTCCCTATTTGACTGCTGCTCTCTATTTTTGTTTGCATTTTCAGTCCTAAATATACTATAATGGCATAGTGCCTGAGGAGAGTACTTATTGAAAATGCTTTCTAGGCGCTAATATATTGTGAAAATGCTTCTGTGGCGTAGTTGGTAGCGCAACTGATTCGTAATCAGTAGGTCGTCGGTTCGAGTCCGATCAGGAGCTAAACTGATAAAATAGCCACATTGCCTTGAAGTTAAGGCTTTGTGGCTTTTTTTGTTCCAATCGAAATCATCAGGTGGCGGAAGAACCTGATTGCCATAGAAATATAAGGCTTTTGGTGGTATAATCACTCTGTATGCGCCAAGAGTATTTTGTGTGGAATACACTTGAAAATGGATCGCGTACATGGAACAATAAATAGAAAAGCAAATAAAACGTAAACAGAAAAAATAATAAAAATAGAATAACAGGGCGATAGTTATGAAAAAAAATGACCTTATGAAAATAAAAGTAGACGCAGAATACTCTATAGAAAATTTTGTGAAAAACAAAATAGACGATATAAAAGAACAAAAGTGGTACAAGCATCTTACGACCATAAATGAACATAAGATTCAGGTGGGTAAGAATTGTTTTAGATGTGGACTTTATAAGCAGGGGATTTTGCATGATCTGTCAAAGTATTCCTGGACAGAATTCTCAGTTGGTGCCAAGTATTTCCAGGGTAATCGTAGTCCGAATGAGGCTGAGCGAGAGGATATTGGTTACACTTCTTCCTGGCTTCACCATAAAGGACGCAATAAACATCATTTGGAGTACTGGTTGGATTATGATCTTGATAAGCGCGATGGTAGTGTGACAGGTATGAAGATGCCGGACAACTATATCGTAGAAATGTTCTGTGATAGAGTTGCTGCCAGCAAGATTTACCACAAGGATGACTATAATAATTCCATGCCGCTGAATTATTATCTTAATGGAAAGAGCAAGAATATACTTCATCCATATACTAAGAAACGCTTGGAGAAACTGCTCTATATGTTGGCTGAAAAAGGCGAAGATGAAGCATTTGACTATGCTAGAAGATATGTGAAGGCATATAGGAAGTATCTGAAAAGAAAGAAGTATAAGAAAAAGTTAGAGAAACGTTTAGCAGAAAAATATGATGCAAAGAAGCAGAAGAGTTTTGAGAAGAAGTATTCTCGAAAACTAAAAAGAGATGTAAAGAAAATTAGTAAGAGCTTAACTAAAAAAATCTAAAATTAGTTTTATTATAAGTAAATAAGATAGACCGTAAATATAAGACGAAAAATTAGAAAAGGACAAATATATGGCATTCACTCATCTACATGTTCATACAGTATACAGCCTCCTGGATGGCTTTGCGAAGATACCGGATCTGGTAAGTCGAGCAAAAGAGCTGGGGTTTGATAGCCTGGCCATCACAGATCATGGTGTTATGTATGGAGTGATTGAATTTTATAAAGAATGCGTAAAGCAGGGGATTAAACCTATTCTCGGGTGCGAGGTTTATGTGGCTCCTAACAGCCGTTTTGATAGGGAGGTTGGGGCGAACGATGAAAGATATTATCACTTGATTCTTCTTGCCGAGAATGAAACGGGATATAAGAATTTGACTAAGATAGTGTCCTATGGATTTACAGAGGGCTTCTACTACAAACCTCGTGTAGATAAGGAAATACTTAGAAAATATCATGAGGGCATAATCTGCCTATCTGCATGTCTTCAGGGAGAAGTGGCATTTTACCTTAGACGCCGTCTCTATGAGGAAGGTAAGAAGGCAGCTCTTGAGTACCTGGATATTTTTGGACCTGGAAATTATTTTTTGGAAATGCAGAACCATGGCCTTCCAGAAGATACCATAGTAAATACTGATCTTCTTAGAATGTCGCAGGAAACTGGCATCCCTCTTGTATGTACCAATGACTCTCATTATGTTAGAGCAGAGGATTGGGAAGCGCATGATATACTTATCTGCATGCAGACTAATCAGGTTGTGAATAATCCTGATAGAAAGATGAGATATGCAGAGGCGCAGTATTATCTTCGTTCTGAGGAAGAGATGAAGGAACTGTTTCCATTTGCTTTGGAGGCTGTTGAGAATACACATAGAATAGCGGAGAGATGTAATGTGGAGATTGTATTTGGAGAGCAAAAGCTTCCTAAGTACGATGTGCCTGAGGAATTTGGTGATGCATATACATATCTTTGTTATCTCTGCGAGACAGGGCTTGCTGAAAGGTATGGAGTGATAACTCCTGATCTAAGAGAGAGGCTTGACCATGAACTTGGCGTTATTAAAAGTATGGGCTTCGTAGATTATTTCCTCATAGTTTGGGACTATGTAAATTATGCTAAGAGTCATGGGATAGCAGTTGGACCAGGAAGAGGTTCTGCTGCGGGAAGCATTGTTTCTTATGCGCTGAAGATTACAGATATTGACCCTATCAGGTATGGACTCATTTTCGAAAGATTCCTAAATCCTGAGAGAGTAAGTATGCCCGATATAGATATTGACTTTGCCCCTGAAGGCAGACAGGAAATGATTCGTTATGTATCTCAGAAATATGGTCCTGAAAAGGTGGTGCAGATTATCTCATTTGGTACTCTTGCAGCACGGAATGCCATAAGGAGTGTAGGCCGTGTTCTGGATACGAATCGTGCATTGGTGGATAAGGTTGCAAAGGCAATTCCAAATGGTGCTAATACCATGACGCTTGATCAGGCGCTAAAGGAAAGCCCGGACTTCATTCAGTATTATAACGAAAGTGCTGAGGTGAAGTATCTGGTGGATATGGCGAGACAGTTGGAGGGCGTGCCTAGTCATCCGTCCAAGCATGCGGCTGGTGTAGTTATTGGCCGTGATCCTATAGTGGAATATGTTCCGCTATGCAAGAATAGTAGTGATGATGCGGTTTCAACACAGTTCGAGAAGGATACTCTGGAACAGTTGGGACTGTTGAAGATGGACTTCCTGGGACTTAGAAACCTGACGGTTATTGTGGATGCTCTTGAGAACATCAAGGAGCGTACAGGCGAAGAAATAGATATAAACAAGATAAATATGGCGGATCCGGCGGTCTTTGAACTCATTTCCTCTGGAGAATGTGCAGGAATATTTCAGCTGGAGAGTGGAGGAATGCAGCGGTTCATGAAGGAGCTTAAGCCTCATTCTCTTGAAGATGTGGTGGCTGGAATTTCTCTATATCGTCCAGGACCTATGGATTTCATCCCTCAATATATAAAGGGTAAGAATAATGCTGATGCAGTTACCTATGATACACCAGAGCTAAAACCAATCCTGGAAACAACCTATGGTTGTATTGTGTACCAGGAGCAAGTTATGCAGATAGTTATGTCCCTGGCTGGTTATAGCATGGGTAAGTCGGATGAGGTTCGTCGTGCCATGGCAAAGAAAAAAGCTGGAGTCATGGAGAAGGAACGAGAGTACTTTGTATATGGAAATGAGTCAATAGGCGTTCCTGGTTGTATCAAGAATGGTATTAGCGAAGAAGTTGCTAATAAGATATTTGATGAGATGACAGACTTTGCCAGCTACGCATTTAACAAGTCTCATGCTGCAGCTTACTGCGTAGTTACTTATCAGACAGCATACCTGAAGAAGTACTATCCACTGGATTATATGGCGGCACTTCTTACATCGGTTAGAGATAAGGCTCCAAAGCTTAGAAGTTATATCGAGGCTGTTAGGCGTATGGGGATTAAGATGTTGCCCCCTGATGTCAATGAGGGAGAAGGAAAATTCTCTGTTGCTGTAAATGATGATGGTGAACCTTGTGGTATCAGATATGGTATGTCTGCGATAAAGTCAGTGGGCGATGCTGTAGTTGATGCCATAATTGAAGAACGAAAGTTAAATGGGAAATATAAAGATCTAGCTGATTTTATTAGAAGGCTTTCAGGTAAGGAAGCGAATAAGAGGACTATTGAGAGCTTTATTATGGCTGGTGCATTTGACTCACTTGGTGCAAACAGGAAGCAGATGATGACTTCCTATGCAGATGTAGCAAATGCTATCAACGCTGAGAAGAAAAAGAATGCATCTGGTCAGATGTCCCTTCTTGACTTTGCTACAGAAGAGGAACAGGAACAGTACAAAGTTAATTATCCGGATATTCCGGAGTTTTCGAAGGATATCATTTTAAGTGGTGAGAAGCAGATGCTGGGGCTATATATCAGTGGTCATCCGCTGGATGATGTGAGAGATGTGCTGGATGAAAAGACAGATATTACCACAGCTGAGTTTGAAATGGATGAAGAAACCGGAATGGTTGAAGCAGTTGATAATAAGCAGTATACCATTGGTGGACTGATTGAGAATATCAATACCAGAATAACCCGTAATGGTGAGAATATGGCTATCATCAATATTGAAGATCTTTTTGGTACAGTTGAGGTGCTGGTGTTCCCGAAGGCTTATGAAAAGTATAGATATCTGCTGAATGAAAATGAAGCAGTTATTATTAAGGGTAGAGCACAGGTGTCAGATGATGAAAGCAAATTTATCGCACAAGATATCTATTCTCTTACTTCTATGATTGAAAGTACAAGAGCTAAGAATATGGCTCGAAAGAAAGAACTTTGGGTTCTGTTTGAAAATGAGGAAACACTGAAGAAAGAGAGGAATGGTTTCTTTACTGTTTTGAAGGAACATTTGGGACATACACCTGTATATATTCAGCTTCGGGAAGAAGCCAAATGTGTAACCTGCAGTTTGGGAGTTGATCTTGAAACTGGAATAGAGGAAGCACTAAAATTAGAATATGGCCAGGATAAGGTCATTATAAGAGAGAGAAAATCTAAATGATTTTTTAGAATTATATAAATATATAAAATAATATAAAAATATGGATTTATCTTATACATATTTTTTATTATAATAATATAGTGGTGGGAGAAAACTAAATAATTAGTGAAGAGTTATAGAATTATCTGATGGTTACAGGCAATAAATTTTAAGGTGATTAGGGTTTAAGGTATTACTATGGAAAGAATAACATCAGTAAAAAATGAGCATGTTAAGCGTATAACCAAGATAATGAGCAGTGCTAAGGAAAGACGATATTCCGGAAAATATCTGGTGGAAGGTCCTCGAATGGTTAGGGAGATTCCAATCAATGATCTTGACGAAATATTCTTTACTCAGGACTTCTTCAATAATCATATTGATGATGATAGCAAGTTGCTTAGACTTGTAAATCAATCTACTGTTAAGAAGAAATGCTACATTGTATCTGATAATGTACTTAGAAAGCTGGCGCAGACAGATAGACCTCAGGGGGTTGTGGCATTAGTTAATATTCGCGAATATAAATTGGATGATATCATTGCAAAAGAACCGGTTCCGGGAAGTACGGTGCAGGATAGTAATCCTATGATACTTATTGTAGAAAGGCTGCAGGATCCTGGAAATATGGGAAGTATTATCCGAAGCGCAGAGGGTGCCGGAGTATCTGGAATTCTTGTAAGCTATGATTCTGTGGATATTTATAGTCCAAAGGTTGTAAGAGCAACAATGGGCGCAATTTTCAGAAAGAAGATTGTCATTACTTATGACCTTATAGGAGATATTGCAAAACTTAAAGAGGCAGGAATCACTGTATACGGAATGCACCTGGAGGGCAAATCTGTATATGATCTGGATCTTACAGGCCCATCAGCATTTATGGTTGGAAATGAGGGGAATGGACTCTCTCAGGAAGTTACAGATCAGGCTGATAAGCTCCTTCGTATTCCTATGTTAGGTGAACTGGAAAGCCTAAATGCAGCCTCATCAGCAACAATAGTCTCTTATGAAGCGTTAAGACAGAGACTGGCAAATGTAGATATGATGTTCTTATAAAGATATCTTTTTTCAGATAAAAGATATGATGTTCTTATAAAGATATCTTTTTCAGATAAAAGATATGATGTTTTTATAAGTTTGACTTTTACGAAATTGACCATCTGCTCCCTTTGTTGAGGGCGCGGTATTTCTTAGGGGTTACCCCCGTTATATCTTTAAACACACTAATAAAATGACTTTGAGAAGCAAATGAAAGCATGCAGGAGATATCCAGTATGCTTTCTTCTGTTGTACGGAGTTTTTCTTGAGCAATCTCAATCTTATTCTCTCTAATATAATCACTGATCGGAATTCCAACTTCTTTTGCAAACTGTCTTGAGAGATAGCTCTTTGATACATTTGAATTCTTTGCCAGTTCTTCTATGGTGATTCTTTCATAAATATGAGTATAGATATAATCAAGGCATCTATTAACGGGTTTTGAGATTCCCTTGTTTTTCCTGAGGAGTCTCATCTTACCTGTGAAGTCCAGAACCAGGGCATCGTGAATGGCCTCCACTTCTTTGATTGTTTTTGCGTCATCCAGCTTTCTAATATAAAAATCACTCATTCGAAATGCTTTTTCCTGCTCTAGTCCTTTTTCAATACAGTTACGAGTTATAAGCGCAGCAGTAACCACCAGATGGAATCTGAAATTCTGCACTGGATCCTTTGATAGTTTTCCTACACCTTCTGAATCAAGAAAACGATGCTCTTCACAATTTTTATATATTTTCTCCATATCTCCATTGCATACTGCATGGAAAAAGTCTATTTCCTCATCGGGAGCTCTATGCATCTCACTGTCTTGCAAGAAATATTCTTCGGTATTTTTCATAATGTATCACCTCGATAATAGATTGACATATAAAAAATCAACAAAAAATATGGCGGTTATCCAATCTGTATAAATTCTAGCTAAACATTTGTAAATTAATGTCATCGTATCATATTGGAAAAAAAATTTCCATAAAAATTGGTTCATCAATTTTGTATTTTTGGTATCGGATAATATATAAAAACGATTTCATTTTCCCTATATTAAATATACAAAAGTGATCGGAAAAGAATTAAGAAAAAATAAGACGAAAAAAGAAGAATAAAACGACAAAGAATAAAACAAAAAAGTTTCAAAAGGGAATTGAAAGGAGAACGAAATGAAACGAATGAGAACAAGGGTTGTAGCCACAGCGCTTTCCTTGGGCCTGACTTTCTCAGGTATGCCAATAAATGCGTATGCCAAGAGTGCTGGACCTGAAGAAAGTAGAGAAGAGGGCTACACCATGGTGTGGAGTGACGAGTTTAATGGTGAAGAACTGAACCTGGAAGACTGGAATGTGGAGGCTCTTCATAAGGGCTGGGTTAATAATGAGCTTCAAGTTTATCCGGGAGTGACTTATGATGATGAAACAGGTGCAGCTATCATACCTGAAAATATTCAAGTGAATGACGGTATTCTAAGCATTTATCCAAAGGCTGAGAAGAAGGAATCAGGCGGAGTTGTAGCTGGAGATGTGTTTGGAGGAAGCAGTTTTGATAATAGCTGGAGTACTACCATTGCTAACTGGGGTAGCGAAGGAGCAACGGCGGATGCAGGTGTAAGTTTTGTGGACGGGAAAGCTGTAGTAGAGATAAATGATCCGGGCTCCTTAAGCTGGCATGTTCAGGTGCAGAAGGCTGGACTTACACTCATAGAAGGGCATGAATATGAATTTTCTTTTAAAGCTAAATCAGATGTGGCAAAAAAGATGCAGTTCTGTATAACAGATACATCCTCGTTTGTGCCTTATAAAGATTCGACAGAAGTTATAGGAACTGAGGAGGGTGAATACGGATTTACATTTACCATGGGTAGTTGTAAAGAGGGCCAGGTGGCAGCACAGATAAATCTTGGTAAGATTGATGATTCAGATGAAGGAAGTGCAGCAGCTACAGTTGAGTTTTCGGACATAAAGCTTGTAGATCTTACAGAAGCTGAGCAGATGAAAGATAATCCTGGAGCGGAAGATACATTTAATATAAATAACTACAATTTCACTTCTGGCCGAATTAATACACAAGGTAAGGAAGACTTCACTTATGGATACTTTGAGTGTAGAGCTAAAGTTCCTTCAGGAAAGGGATATCTTCCAGCGTTCTGGCTTATGGCTTCAGATGAGAGCAGATATGGTCAGTGGCCAAAGTGTGGTGAGATGGATATCATGGAAACGGTTGGTGCTGACACAGATGTTTCATATCATACACTTCATTATGGCTATAATTCTTCTTCGGGGCAGCAGAGCCAGGGAACGAAGAAGATTGAAGATAAGGAAAAGGATTTCCATAATGAATATCATGTGTTTGGATTTGAATGGCTTCCCGACGAGCTTATATGGTATGTGGATGGAGAGAAGGTATATTCAGAATCCTATTGGTTCACAGGAAATGATGATGATGACCAGTTGACATATCCAGCTCCATTTGACCAGGATTTCTATGTAATCTTAAATCTTGCTATTGGTGGAGATTGGCCAAAGGATCCGGATCAGGCGGCAGTAGAGGATATGGATAATCAGAGTTATGATATTGACTATGTGAGAGTTTATCAGCTGGATGGCGAGGCATATAAGGAGATGGAAGAGAAGGCTGAGAGACCTGAACTAGTTGTTGATTTTAGAGAACCTGATGCGAACGGAAACTATGTAATAAATGGTGATTTTTCAAATGATATCAAGGAGTCTGGATCAGATGAAGCTAATTGGGAGCTTTATCTCCTGGGCGAAAACAGCGCTACAACATACAGTAGATCTGATGATGGAATAACCATTAATCCTTCAACAGTAGGAACAGCAGCTCATAGCGTCCAGTTGAAGCAGACTGGAATTCCTATGCGTAAAGGCTGTGAATATGAACTATCATTCGATGCTTACGCTGAGGAAGCAAGAGAAATTCTTGTAAATGTTGAAGGTGGAGAGAAAACAAACTGGAAGAGATATTTTGGTGATCAGACAGTTGAACTTACAACAAAGAATGAGGGTGCAAATTCATACTCCTTTAGATTTACTATGGATGAAAAGACAAATGCCAATAGTATAGTTGAGTTTAATCTTGGAGATCAAGGAAGTACAGCTCCAGTTACCATTTCGAATGTAACAATTAAGCAGGTTGGTGGAGAAGAAGTAGCAGAAGACACCAGCAAGAAAGTAAGACCGGATGGAAACTATGTATATAACGGTTCATTTGACCAGGGAGATAAGAGACTTGGTTATTGGGACATTGATGAAGATGATAAGGCAAAGGTTTCTGTTACAAATGAAAATAATGTAAGAGAACTTAGTGTTAAGGTTGAGGTTCCTCAGGGCGCTTCAGAGGCTGATCCGGTAGTTGTTTCGCAGAGCGACCTGGCTGAGATGGGAGCAGGACAGTATTTATTTAGCTTTGATGCATATACATTAGACGGCGCAGCAGATGGACTTAGAGCTACAGTATGTGGTAAGGAGTATACTCCTGAGCTGGGAGACGAGAAGAAGAACTTTGGATTCGTAGTTGATTTTGCTAAGGCTGTTAAGAGCGAAGATGCAGGAGTCAGTTTTGAATTTACAAAGCCAGGAACATATTACTTAGACAATGTTGCAGTAAGAGAAAATGCCATGATCAAGAATGGTTTATTTGAATCAGGTCTTTCAGGATATACTACTGGGACATATGAAAATGGTGATGCAACATTTGCAGTTGATTCTATTATGGAAGGAAATGATACTGCATTAGCAGTAGATATTAAATCAGTAGGTGATAAGGATTATAGTATTCAGGTTAAGCAGGACGGCGTAAAGCTTGAGAAGGGAAAGACTTATATACTTAAGTATGATGCCAGATCAACTGTCGATCGTACCATCAGCGTATGTATGCAGAAGAATGGTGGCGACTGGGCGGTATATTCAGGAGATGATAATACAATCAGTCTTACAAGTGAGTGGCAGACTTTTACTAGAGAATTTGAAATGACTCATGAAACAGATGCAAGTGCACTCTTTAGTGTTGCTTTAGGCAAGTTTGATGATATCGAAGCTGGCGTAGAGCATAGTGTGTATATGGATAATATTAGTCTTGTGGAAGTTACTGGTGATACTAGCGAAAACGGCAATGGTCAAAACAACATTGAAAATAATGGTGAAAATGATTTAGGTGAAAATTCTGGAAATAATAACCAGAAAGATTCCACAAAAACACCTACTGGTACTTCGTTAGATAAGAATGCTGGAAAGGGAAGTGCTTCAGAAAATAAGTCAGAAGACAAGAAGTCTGATACTGACAAATCAGCTGATAACAAGAAGACGAATCCTTCGAATGAATGGGTAGACGGCAAGTGGTATAACGAAGATGGTACACAGGATTATGGGGCTAAGGCTGTTTGGAAAAATGATGCGAATGGCTGGTGGCTTGAAGATGAAAATGGATGGTATCCAAAGTCACAGTGGCAGAAGATAGACGGTAAGTGGTACTATTTCACAGCTGATGGATATATGGATTACAGTGAGTACCGTGATGGATACTGGCTCGGCTCTGATGGAGCGTGGGTAGAAGATTACTACGGCGGACAGTGGATGCATGGGGCTTCAGGCTGGTGGTATATGGATGCTTCCGGTTGGTTCCCAACAAATCAATACCTATGGATCGATGGGGTACAGTATTGGTTCGATGCAAATGGTATTACTAACTAGTTTATGAAACCTGTTCTTTCTTTTGAAAATAGGGCGTTTATGGTATAATTATCAAAAGGATGGAAGACTTCTGAGAGGGGGTGTCATATGACTATACAAGAGTTTGTTATCAGATTATTTGTAGTATCCCTGATTGGTCTGATAATCGGAATGGAAAGACAGGTTGGTGGCCATCATATTGAGATAAAGACTACCTTTCTTATTGCAGTTGGTACATTTGCATTTATTACTATTGAAATACTGTGTGGATATCCAGACATAAGGATGTCCGCCAATATCGTAACCGGAATAGGTTTCCTTTGCAGTGGTGTAATCTTTAAAAATGGTTTCACTGTAAATGGTCTTAATACCAGTGCTACTCTTTGGAGCACAGCGGGCATAAGTATTCTTGTGGCTTATGGGCATCTGAGGTATGCCTTCATCATAACGGCTGTTCTGGTGCTGTTAAATATGGTTTTAAATATTACAGCGAAGAAGATTAAGCCAATTAATTTCCTGGTGGATAATGACAGCAATTCCTATCTGCTGAATATCGTATGTATGAAGGAACAGGTGCGGGATGTTAAAGATAGCATCTACGATAAGATCATAAGTGATAATAATGCAGTGAGCTCAATTGCAGTAAATAGTATTACTCCTGACAAGTACAGGATAAACATAAAAGTAGGGACGGGACAGACGGAGGATTATTTCGTTAATCTGACAAATGAGATCTTCGATATGGATGTACTTTCCGTGTCCTATGAAAAGTTGGAACAGTAGTGACATTTGGCTAAAATAAACGGTTGACACTACTATACTAAGGTGTTATAGTTGATGAGAATGTAGAGGATGCGATCGACAAAAGTAGTATGTCTGATGAGACTGGCTCATATGAGGATATATGAAAGGGGACATCGCCGAAGACATATAATTCCAGTGGTTATATGATCTGGGACTTGGATTAATAGTTCAGGGACTGTCATCTTGCATGCAGGATGGAGTGCTACGGTTAATACGATTATTCTTTTTTGAAAATGGATTATCTAATGGACCGAACTCCTACATCGGTCCATTTTTTTGGACTGATTATAACTATTATTTGTCGTAAGGAGGACAAGGGAAATGGCAATTTTTAAGGGATCTGGAGTAGCTTTAGTTACACCATTTAAGGCAGATGGACAGATTGATTACGAGCAGTTGAGAACACTTACTGATTATCATGTAAATCACAAGACTGATGCAATCATCGTATGTGGAACATCAGGGGAATCAGCAACTATGACAGTTGAGGAGCATCTTGAGTGTATCGCAGTAGTTGCAGAACAGGCAGACGGAAGAATTCCTGTTATAGCAGGTACTGGTTCAAATGATACAGCTACAGCTGTTGAACTTTCGGTAGAGGCAGAGAAATGTGGAGTTGATGGACTTCTCATGGTTACTCCATATTATAACAAGTGTACACAGAACGGACTTGTTCAGCACTATGCAAAGGTTGCTGAAAAGGTAAATACACCTATTATCATTTACAATGTTCCAAGTAGAACAGGATGCAACATCCTTCCAGCAACAGCTGTAAAGATGGCTAAGGAAATCGAAAATGTAGTAGCTATCAAGGAAGCTTCTGGAAATATATCACAGGTGGCAGAGCTTGCACACCTTGCTAATGGATGCATCGACATTTATTCAGGAAATGATGATCAGATCGTTCCACTTCTTTCGCTGGGTGGTATCGGTGTTATCTCAGTTACAGCAAACATAATACCTGATGATACACATGATCTTTGTCAGAAGTTCTTTGATGGGGATATTAAGGGTGCACTTGATCTTCAGCTTAAGGCTATCGATCTTTGCAAGGCTCTCTTCTGTGAGGTTAACCCTATTCCTGTAAAGAAGGCAACAGAGCTTCTTGGAATGACAAATGGTATCGTAAGGCTTCCACTTACAGAGATGGAGCCAGAGCATACTGAAGTTCTCAAGAAAGCAATGAGAGAGTACGGAATCGAATTTTAAGAAGATTTTTAACATTGTATTTAAGAGGATATAAATATGACAAAGATAATAATGAGTGGTTGCAGCGGCCGTATGGGCCGTGTGATCACTGATATAGTAAAAGAAGATGCAGATTCAGAAATTGTAGCCGGAGTTGATGTATTTGATGATGGCAAGATGGATTATCCTGTTTTCAATAATTTTTCGGATGTAAATGTTGAAGCAGATGTAATAATTGATTTCTCATCTCCAAAGGTGCTGGATTCACTCCTTGCATATGCTGAGAGTCATAACACACCTATCGTACTTTGTACAACAGGCTTCAGCCCTGAGCAGCTGGAGACAATTAACGAATACAGCAAGAAGGTTGCAATCCTTAAGTCAGCAAACATGAGTCTTGGTATTAATACCATAATTCAGCTTCTTAAGACTGCAACATCAGTGTTCAGTCCAAATGGCTTTGATATCGAAATCGTTGAGCAACATCATCATAACAAGCTGGATGCTCCATCAGGAACAGCTCTTGCTTTGGCAGATGCCATAAATGAAGCTGCAGACGGTCAGTATGAATATGTATATGATAGAAGTCAGGTTCGTCAGAAGAGAGATGCTAAGGAGCTTGGTATCTCAGCAGTAAGAGCCGGTTCAATTCCTGGAACACACGAAGTAATCTTCGCAGGACAGGACGAACTTATAGAAATCAAGCATATTGCTTATTCCAGAAGCATTTTTGGAAATGGAGCTGTTAGCGCAGCTAAGTTCCTTTCAGGAAAACCAGCTGGAATGTACGATATGGCGGATGTAATTGAAGCTACTATAAAATAAATATTAATAACTACTATATAGTAGAATCTTTATAAGAAATATGTATCAATAATATATTAAGGAATAATTCATGACAGCAGAACAGATATTATGCAGTGCTTCCAGTTATACTGAGAAGTTCTACTTCAATCCAAAATATAATAATCTTCCTAAGAAGGTTCAGGACGAGATTCAGATTGCCATGGTTATCTTCACTGAGGATATTGGTGGTGAGATTTACCTTTTCTTTGATGATGAAGGAAATCTAAATATCGCTACAGACTACGATGAGGCTGATTATTATTATGATGAGATAGGAAGTGGTCTTAAGGTTGCACAGATGCAGCGTGAGAAGAGGGAACTCTTTGAACAGCTGGAGGAGTACTACAGAAATTTCTTTTTAAGTTAAATAAAAAATCTCTAATACGAGGGGAAAGCTATGTTATTTGCGATTGATGCAGGAAATACAAATATTACCATTGGTCTTTTTGATGGAGACAAATTAGTAAGGCAGTTTAGAATGATAACTAAAACATCCCGTACATCGGATGAGTATGGTGTGTTCTTAAGACAGTGGCTCCAGGTAAATGGAGATAATTCTAATATTAAAGATGCAAAGATAGATAGTGTTATAATCTCCTCGGTTGTACCTAATATCATGCATTCGCTTACAAGTGGTATTATCAAGTATTTTGATGTTAATCCACTTATTGTAGCTCCTGGAATCAAGTCTGGCATCCGTCTTGCCATTCCTAATCCAAAGGAGCTGGGTGCTGACAGACTTGTAGATGCGGTGGCTGCTTACGAAATGTATGGCGGTCCTGTCATAGTAGTAGATTTCGGTACAGCAACAACTCACGATCTTGTGTTGGGTGATGGTACATTTACTGCAGGAGTTACTTCTCCTGGAATCAGGCTTGCAGCAAATGCGCTGTGGACTGGAACTGCAAAACTTCCTGAAGTCGAGATTCAGAAGGTGGATACAATCCTTGGTAAGGACACAGTTTCAAGTATGCAGGCCGGAATCTATTATGGATACATCGGTCAGACAGAGTATATTATCAACAGAATGAAGAAGGAAGCAGGCCTTTCAAACATAAAGGTTGTGGCAACTGGTGGCCTTGGAAAGATGATATCTGAGGCTACAGATGCTATTGACATTTATGATCCTGAACTAACTCTTCATGGACTTAGAATAATTTATGATAAACAGTAGTGAGATTGATTGAAGAATAATTGGGAGGAAATATGGATAAGATAACATTTCTACCACTTGGTTCGGTTGTAGAAATAAAAGGTGACGCTAAAAGGAAAGCGGTAATTATTGCTAGAGGAATGGCGGTTAAGTTCGAAGGCGGATATAAGTACTTTGATTATGGTGGATGTTTATATCCAATCGGATACTTTGGTAATCAAATATTATACTTCAATAGAGAGGACATTAATGAAGTGGTTCATTTGGGGTATAAGGATGAATTGGATGATAAGCAAGTTGATGCGATTAATAAATGGATTTCGGAAAATGATATGGAACGAGGGAATGTTATAGAAATTAAAAATAAAAGAAAAAATTCCGGTGAAAATAAATAAAGGGATGGGAAAATGGCAACTGATTCAAAGAATACGCGTACAAAAGCTGATTATAATTTAATAGTTGAAAAATATCAGGCATTTAAACAAAGCTTATCGGATAAATTGGCTAGAATTGATGATTTAAAAAATGAGCTTAAAAGATTAGATGAAGCTTATGAAAATGTAAAAGCGATAAAGGATGATTTGAGCGAATATAGAGGTACTAATGTTGAAAGGTGCTACTATGCTTATTCGATAAATGGATATGAATGGTATGGGAGCACATATAATGAAATGCAAGCTACTGTTGATACTCAAATTACTCCGGAGTTTCAGGCATATATAGATGAAATAGATGGAATACTAGATGAAATCGGGAATAAAAGAACAGAGTATGAGAATAGTATCATTAATGAAACGGGATTTTTAAGTGGATTAAGATCTTCTATTAATTCATTGTATGATGAAATTAAGAATTATTGGAATTAGTTGATGATGGATGAAAAAATAAAAATCAACCGAAAATTATTGATCACAGCATTTGTTATTGTCATTTTTTTTGTTTTGGTTCTTATTTTATTTAGAATAAAGTTTGGTAGTGTCATTTGTCTAAGAAAACATGTTCCGGATTATAGTACAGTTATTCGGGGAAATGATGTTTTAGGTTATATTGATGTGCCAGCCAAATATGATAACTATCGTAATCCTGAAGAGGATTTTACAGGAATGTTGGATTATGATTATTGCGACAATTTTCGTGGCAATAGTGTAACTCATAATGTTTATGATAAAGCTTTAGTTGTGGATATATTGACAGCTTCTAATAGTTTGGTCAAAAGGTTTGAAAATGAATCTGTTCCTGTGAAATTAGAAAAGGCAACCTTTGGTAAGAATACTGGATATTTAGTTACAGCGGATGCTAGTACGGTTACCTTTAGAGAGTTTATGTTTGAGGATGAACACTCAAATATACAACAGATTATTGTTAAGGATGACGGAAGCTTTGGTGATGTATACAAGTTAGTGTTTCCTAGTTTTTCCTTTAAAGCGGATAATCCTGTATTGGTGGGCAAAGATGTACCTCAAGTTGAAGAAGAAAAACCTGTAACAATCGGCAAAGATATATTTGGTTATTTTGACACGAAATATACAGATATTGTTGAGATGGACGAATTTGAGTCATGTTTGGATTATGAGCCGTCAGAGCAAGTGTGTTATATAAAAAAAGATCAGCCATATGAATTTCAGGTTATTATGTCAAAGTATGATAATATAAATGTATCTATTGAAGAAATGGCTGAGAAACTAAGAAAGAAAAAAGAAGATGAGTGGCTTTCGGGAGTGAATGCAGAAGGGACTCAGGAAAAAGATAAAGAAGTTGGAAGCGGGATATATGCAGATTATTCTAATGAGGTAACCTTACAAGATGAAAAACTTGGGGGATATTCGTGTAAGAAGCTTACTGCAAATCGAGTTATCACATATAAAAAATCAAAGTATCTAACTTGCAATGATTATTTCTTTTTCGAAAAAGAGGGAAGTATTATAGTGTTTGAAATAACATATGAATATGGTGGAAAGAATAGTGTAAATAAAATGTACACAACATTTCATAATTAAATTATCAGGGGGATTTATAAAGGCTAAATGAGAGTATCATTTGAAGATTTATTATATACAGAAAATGAAATAGTTAGTAAGGTTTCTGATTGGACTAAAAATTCTGCGGAATTTCTGTCATACATAGATAGCTATTATTCTTCAAACAGTATAAAAGGAGAAGCTGCAGAAGAATCGAAAAATTATATGAAAAATACCTATTCTGTTATTATAGGATCTTTTCTTACATTGCTAGAAGACTTGAAAGCGAAATATAAATTGTATATTAGTTCTTTGCTTGAGCTTGATACAGATGTGTTGGCTATATTAGATACGGATACATTGGATTTGTGTAATGAGGCTATGGGAGAGTTTTCTCAGTATGTATCGGATGAAGAAGAAAAATTGCAAGCTGAATTAGCTAATATTTCTGATTTGTATGTTGCTCCATCCACAAGTTATGCCAGTGTTATGGAATTGATGGAGGATACTGGAGAGGATGCATCTAAAATCTCAGAAGTTATTATAGAGAATGAAGATCTATGTAAATCCTATATAACATCATTAGAAGAGTTTTATGATGCTCTTTCGGGTTTTATACTCGAATGTTCTGGAAAAACTGTGTCGGATATAAAAACTTATGATGTAAGTAAAATGTTGGCATCTGATAGTTACATAAACTTAGAAGATAATTGGGAAAATAGTGTTTCTTTTCAGGCGCTAAATGCTCAAGATATAGAAAAAGCAAAGGGTACGGTAGATGGCGCTAATGAAGAATTAGCTCATGTTAAAGGTATTGAAGCTAAAGAAGATGCGGTTTTGAAACATTATGCTAATGGAACGGCATATATTTATTCTGGTATTTCAGCTGTCATAGTGACAGAAGGAATGGCTACTCCTATTGTTATCGTTGCGGCGGTTGCTGGTGGTATAAGTGTTCTGTTTGGTGGTGCAGAGTATTATGAAGGTACTGATGAATTAATTAATGTAATAAATAATGATGCTGATTCGACAGCATTTAATCCGGTAAGAGATACTTTGTTTTCTGGATATAGCGATATAAAAGAGAGACAGGCGAAATATGATGAATTAGTTAATGTTATTCAGCTTGCGACAGCTGTTGCATCTGGAACACCTGGTGCTATAGACGATGCAGCTAAATATGGAATTACTGAAACAGGGGAGTATTTGTTTGTTGCATCTGTAGGAACTGTAACGGTTGAAGTGGGAAAAGATAAGGTTGTTAATCTGGTGTTGTCGGAGGAAGGATATTCTGAAGGGGAACAAGCTGCCATGTCTGCTCTATTGGATTGGTCGATGGAGTTGAATTGATGAAGGAGTAGTATAAAAAATTAAAAAAAAGGTGGGAAACAAAGATATTATGGATGATATTAATAGTGTTTATATAGATTCAAAAGGTTTTGATAGTATAATAAGTAATTTGGAAAATTCAAGCATTACATCATATGTAAGAGAAGATGAGAGAAAAAGTGAGATTGAATCCAGGGGAAAGAATAATACGGATTTAGGGGTGTTTGTTGAGTTCTACACAATGTTTGATAAAATAAATGATCTTATGTCGAAAGAGTTTAATGACTTACTTAAGAATGATATCGAAAACCTGAAAAAAATGAAAAATCAGCTATTAGATATAGATTCTGAAACATCATTACAATTACTACAATTTGAATTTAATGAGAAGTATCAAAATGTTCCGGGGCCGCAGATGGGTGGATTTTCTGGAAACAATGGAAATAGTTCAACAGGCAAATATGATCCGTTATCAGGGTCCCATAATAATTATGATTTTCTTAATAACTCTTCGAATAATAATGTTGATTATCATAATATTACATTTGACCAATCTGATGATTAAAGGGTAAAAATATAATTATGAGAAATATGTTCCAAAACAAAATAATTCTTGGACCAATGGCAGGCGTGACAGACCTGCCTTTTCGTATTTTATGTAAGGAGCAGGGAGCGGATGTCATGGTGACAGAAATGGTGTCCGCAAAGGGTCTTTACTACGGTAGTCCAAAGACAGATATTCTGCTGAAAACAGATCAGCGGGAGAAACCTGTGGGAATCCAGCTTTTTGGTAGTGAGCCAGATATTATGGCCGAGGAGGCTGCAAAGATTTTGGGTGTTTGGAAGGAACCAGAGGATGCAACAGAAATCCAGTCAAATGCAACCTATAAAAATAAAAAAAAGAGAGCTGATTCGGAACCGCGGGATTTTGATTTTATCGATATAAATATGGGGTGCCCTGTGCCTAAAATCGTAAATAATGGTGAGGGCTCAGCGCTTATGAAGAATCCTGAATTGGTTGAGAAGATAGTTCGTTCTATTGTTGAAGCGGTAAATGTATCAGGAAGTGACAGAATTATCCCTGTAACAGTGAAAATTCGTGCTGGCTTTACAGCTGATACGATAAATGCTCCAGAGGTGGCACAGGCTGCTGAAAGAGGTGGAGCGGCTGCAGTTGCAGTACATGCCAGAACCCGGGAACAGTACTATAGTGGGAAGGCGGACTGGTCTATAATTCGGGCAGTTAAAGAAGCGGTTTCCATTCCGGTTATTGGAAATGGAGATATCAGGAATGCTGAAGATGTACTCCGAATGAAAGAAGAGACTGGTTGTGACAGCTTTATGATTGCCAGAGCGGCTAAAGGCAATCCTTGGATATTTCGTGAAATCAAGGCAGGACTTGAAAAGGGCCTTGATGCTATCCCTCCTCGTCCGGAGCTGGAGGAGATAAGAGAAATGATGCTTAGACACATTGCGCTTATGCTGGAGGAAAAAGGCGAATATATTGGCGTAAGGGAGATGCGTAAGCATGTTGCCTGGTATACTGAAGGATTATATAATAGTGCGAAGTTGAGGCATAAAGTGTGCGAAATTGAGTACGCAGACGAGCTGATAGAACTCATTTCCCATCTGGGAGAATGATATATATTTAGAATATACGAGGTTGTTGAAAGGTAACAGTTTATATAGATAGAACTATAAGTATTCATTAGTGAAGAAGTAAAGAGGTAAAAATGAAAAAGGATAATGGTTCAAAAAAGAGAAAATCGGTAATTATTATCGTGATTCTAATAGTTGTATTTCTGCTTCTTATAATTACAGCGGGGATCTTTCTACTAAAGAAGAGAAATATGGACAGGGCTGGAGGAAATGATACAACTTCAGTCAGTCAGAAAACTGATCAGAAGACGGATTCCAAGACTGATAAGAAAAAGGATTCTGACAGCATAAAGGGCGTGGAAATCGAGAAGAATGGTTCTCTTTCAGGAGTTGCTGATGAGAACACCGTTATGATATACATGGTTGCTTCCAATTTGGAAAGTGAAATGGGTGCAGCCAGTATGGATATTTCCGAAATGATCAAGAGTGGTGTTGATGTTAACAAGACTAATGTGGTTATCTTCACTGGTGGAGCCAGTCAGTGGAAGTCTGATGTTCCAAGTGATAAGAACTATGTTTTTCGTCTTGATGGAAAAGGTGGACTATATACGGACGGATCAACTTCTGATCTGGAAAATATGGGTGAGGCAGAAACTCTTCTTGGATTCCTTGATTTTTGTGGTGAGAACTACAAGGCAGATAACTATACACTGATTTTCTGGGATCATGGTGCTGGTCCTGTATATGGTTACGGTCTTGATGAAGTTTATCAGAATGATATTATGACATACACTGAAATGAGTAGTGCTATGGCAGCTTCTCCATTTTCAAGTAAGAACAAGCTTGATCTTGTGGGCTTTGATGCTTGTCTTATGGCATCTATTGAGTATGCAAATCTTTTTAGTTCATATGCCGATTACATGGTAGCTTCTCAGGAAGTTGAGCCAGGACTTGGTTGGGATTATTCATTCCTTGATGAGTATAACTCTACAAGTAAACCAACGAAGATTGCTGATAGAATTCTGGATGGATTTTCTTCTTTCTATGATGCACATGCAAGTATGATGAGTAACCCAATGTATACACTTTCCTGTATGGATCTTTCAAAGACTAAGGGAGTTACTTCTGCTGTTGATGATCTTTTTGGGGATATGTACAAGGGACTTGGAAATGGTGATTATAGCGAGATAGTCAAGGCTCGTGATAGAGCTCTTAACCTGGGTGCGACTGCATATGGTTCCAAGGGTGATGCTATCGATCAGATTGATGTAGGTTCTATGGCTGAAGAGTTTAATGGGTTATATTCTGGAGCTTCTGGAAGCGTTGATAAGGCGCTGGAGGATTTTATCGTAAAGCAGGCTTCGAATGTTGATGGTACCAGTGGTATATCTATTTATTTCCCATATAGTAATCAACTTTTTTATCAATACTATGGCGATGATATGGTCGAAGAAATCTCAGTGTCTGAGAATTACACCACATTTGTTGGTGCCTTCGCAACCGCATGGGAGAGTGATGGTGAAGATATAGCTGAGTTCTATACAGATTTGGAAGAAACTTCAGAGGAACCTGCTACAGAAGAGCCGACTACAGAAGAGGCAACAACTGAAGCTACAACAGAGGCCACGACAGAAGCTACGACCGAAGCTACAACCGAAGCTACAACAGAGGCAACAACAGAGGCTGCGACCGAAGCTACAACAGAGACAACGACCGAAGCTACAACCGAAGCTACAACTGAGACTACTACCGAAGATACAACAGAATCTTCAGGCGGTTCAACAACAGAAGTAATCTCTTCACAAGATACATTAACAATCAAACTGACTGATAAGCAGAAAGAAAATATGGCCAGCGCATCATATACCATTTTTAAGAAAAATGAAAATGCGGAATCAGATGATGCATATATTCCTATTTTCGCAAATGTCAGAATGGAGCCGGATAAGAATGGAAACCTTTCTGTTCCAAAGGATCCGGAAATAATTGTAGCTAAAATGTATGATGGCGCTACTATGGCATGGCCATTTAAGCAGGTGGATGTAAGAGTAGGGGATACTGAGATTTATCAGTCTACAGGACTATTCCTTGTAAGCTCGATGATCGATTTTCCTGATTCTTCTAATCTTCCTGTTTCATGTAATGTGGCGATTAAAGATGGAACTGCTTCGATTCTCAGTTTTGATGCAGCTGGAGATGACAGCATTAGCGGAAAGAATGATATAAGTGTTGAAGGATGGGATAGTATTGCATACTATGCTCCAACATATCTTCCGGTTAAAACACCAGAAGGGAAAACTCTTCCTTCCTCTGAATGGGATAGAGATGGTGTATTCTATATGACATATTCTTCCCTTGCAGATGGATTTTCATTTGAAACTAAGAAACTATCTGAACTTGAAGATAGATTTGTATGTCAGATTGTCATCGAGGATGTAAAGGGAAATGAACATGCAACTGAACTGGTTGACTTTACAAGAAATCCTAGATCTATTACAACTGTAGATACTCCTGCTGGAGCTATGAACTGCACAGTTTATAGCGACCATGCTGTTATAGAGTCATACGAAGGAAAAGATAAGGAATTGATTATTCCATCAACTGTTTTAGATGTGCCAGTTACAGTGATTGGAGATAATGCATTTTCAAATAGTGCGCTGGAGAGTATTGAAATACCTGAAGGGGTTAAATGTATTGAATCAGAAGCTTTTTATGGTTGTGAGTCCCTTAAGAGTGTGACGCTTCCATCCAGTCTTGAATCTATTGCAATTCAATCATTTAGTTATTGTGATGAACTTGAAAGTATAACTTTACCGGATGGGCTTAAATATATAGATGCATTTGCGTTCTACCACTGTGATAAACTGGCTGATGTAACGCTTCCGTCTGCACTTGAATATTTTGGACCTAAAGCACTTCCTGATACTGCAAATGTTTTGTTTGGAAATGAAGCAAACGGAAATGATCATTATGTATATGAGAATGATGCGTTATTTACTGCAGATAAAAAGGAACTTGTGGAGTGCTTCACTAAGGAAGATAGCTATGATATTCCTGCGGGAACTGAGGTGGTTGGAACCCAGGCCTTTAGAGATATGGACATAAAGGCTGTAGCATTTCCTGAAGGGCTTCGAATGATTGATGATTCGGCATTCTTTTGTTGTGAGCTCTCAGCTGATAGTCTTAAGTTCCCTGAATCTCTTGAAGAGATCGGAGACCTTTCGTTTGGTACATTTGTATTAAATGAAAAAGTGAGTATCGATAAGCTTACTATAGGAGCTAATCTTACAAAGATTGGAAAGAATGCATTTAATGGTTTCGCAATTAAAAGCTTTGAGGTTGCTGAAGGTAATAGTACCTACAGCACTTTAGAGGGCTTCCTTACAAATAAAACCAGGGATGGACTTATCCTGGCCCCTTATGTTTCTGGTGATGAGCTGAAAATTCCTGAAGGCATCGTTAGTGTTTACACTGCCGACTTCATGAGCTTGAACAGAAAGAGTGTTACTAAGCTTAAACTATCAGATTCAGTAAAGACGCTAAATGCGGAATCTATGTACTTTATTGAGGAACTCAGTATTGGTAAGAAGCTGAAGAGTATTATGTATGTGGAGATGCTAAATGAGATAAGTAAAATTACCATTAGCAAGAAAAATACAAATTATACAGTGTCAGATGGTGTTCTATATTCGGGAGATATGAAGGATTTGATAATCTATCCAAATGGAAAGACGGACAAGAAGTTTGATATTCCTGAAGGCGTAACCAGGGTATATGACAGTGCATTTGAACAGAATGAACATTTGGAGGAAGTTACAATTCCTAAATCTTTGAGGGATATTAGCATAAGCCTTGGAGCTAGTGGCGGAAATGCGTTTAGTAATGCATGTTGTCTTAAGAAAATATCTGTAAGTAAGAAGAATAAGTTTTATGCATCTAAGGATGGAATTCTTTATTCCAGGGATGGTTCTATAGTATGGGCTATTCCAGCTAATAAGAAGGGAAAGATTGAAATTGGACAGGGAGCGGAAGTTATTGAAAATGGAGCGGTTTCCAGTCTTAATGAGGCAGACTCTGTGGTGCTTCCTGATGGATTAACAACAATTAAGTCCAATAACTTCATTTTTACAGATGCTGATGTACACATTCCTGAGAGTGTAACATATATCTCATCCAGAACATTTAGTGGTTCAGACAGCAGGAAGCTGACTATCTATGGTAAGAAGGGTTCTGAGGCTGAAAGAATCGCAAATAGCAAGGGTATTCCATTTGAAGAAGAGAAGTAATTATGGCCCACCTGCTTCGGCAGGTGGGTTTCACATTAAGTTCATTTGACCAAAATTGTTTCTAGTGTTATTGTAATATACTATGAAGAAAATAATTAAATCATTAAAACAGAATATTACGATTATCGGATCGGTGCTGGTTGTACTGATTCTGGTGGCTTTCTGCGTAGTAACTATAGTGAATAAGACTTCCAGTCAGAGCGAAGTTATGGCAAAGATGGTTTCGATTACACCTCTTTATCAGGACAGTATTCTTGTTTCGGCTTATGACAAGATATCTTATGAGTCAGCTAATATTAAAGAATCAAATGTTAATAATGCAGAATTTAGAGAAGAGGTTGGTGCTTACAGCGATGAAAGCAAACTGACAGAGCAGCAGAAGAAGGATAAGGCTGCGCTTGAGGCGCTTCTTGCATCCAATCAGGAATTTGTTTCTGATGATCAGTCAGCAGGTGATATTGCTAGAGACAGACGAAAGAAATATCAGATGAATGATATTAAGGATGTCAACAATAATGTAAATGTTACTGTAACAATGAAGACGGGCAGCAGCTCAGGTGGAAACTCTGCAGTTGGTACAGCGCAGTATGCTAATGGAAATAATGGAACATATCTTGGCCAGTTCCTTCTTACAGGTTACTGTCCATGTGTAATCTGTTGTGGAAAGACAAATGGTATTACTGCCAGCGGAAAACTTGCTACATCCAATCATACCATTGCAGCAGATAGCAGATTTAAATTTGGAACTCAGATGGTTATCTATGGTCAGGTTTATACTGTAGAAGACCGTGGTGGTGCTATCCAGGGAAATCATATCGATGTATTCTTCAATACACATGCTGAAGCCCTTCAGTTTGGTAAGAAGTATGCTGATGTTTATCTGTATGACGGTACAAATGGTACAGAGGTTTCCAGTGGAAGCTCAAGTAATAGTTCTTCGGCAAGTGATAGTTCTTCAGATAGTACAGAGTCTTCATCGGAGTCTTCATCAGAGTCTTCATCAGGTTCTTCAAGTGAAGACAGTAGCGATAGTACAACAGAAAGTACTACAGAGAGTACGACAGAATAAAGTAATAATCTAAAGTGATAACTTATATAAGGACTGAAGAGGTTTTTTTGTAAGTATTTTCAATTGAAATTTTAAAATATTTATGTATAATTTTGTGGGAGACATATATGTCTCCCCAAATTTATTTTTATGAAAAATATTTCACAACTTTTATTTCACTAAAGAAAGAGGAATTAATATGAGTTTTCTTTACAGAAGCACAAGAAATGAAAATGAAACAGCAACAGCAAGTGAGGCTATTCTTAAGGGATTAGCTGAGGAAGGTGGTCTTTTCGTACCGGATGAGATACCTGAATTAGATGTTCCATTTGAAGAACTTGCTGAAATGGATTATAAGGAGATTGCTTTTGAGGTTATGAGCCGTATGCTTACAGACTTCACAGAAGAAGAGCTGAGGGCTTGTATTAATGGAGCATATGATGAGAAGTTTGACACTGAGCTTATTGCTCCAGTTAAGTATCATCATGGAGCTTATATCCTTGAGCTGTTCCATGGTAAGACAATTGCATTTAAGGATATGGCACTTTCGATTCTGCCTTACCTTTTAACAACAGCTGCAAAGAAAAATAATATAGATAAAGAGATAGTAATTCTTACTGCTACATCAGGTGATACAGGAAAGGCTGCATTGGCAGGTTTTGCTGATGTTCCAGGAACAAAGATTGCAGTATTCTATCCAAAGAATGGTGTAAGTCCTATTCAGGAAAAACAGATGGTAACTGAGAAGGGAAAGAATACATTTGTAGCAGGTATTACAGGTAACTTCGATGATGCTCAGACAGGTGTTAAGAA
Organism: uncultured Lachnospiraceae bacterium; assembly: GCA_946538525.1. Lineage (GTDB taxonomy): Bacteria > Bacillota > Clostridia > Lachnospirales > Lachnospiraceae > Eubacterium_Q. The sequence goes on along the minus strand of CAMNGU010000002.1, from coordinate 2,964 downwards.
GATGTTCTCAGACAAGGCTCTTGCTGAGTATCTTGATGAGAAGGGATTCCAGTTCTCGTCAGCAAATTCTATCAACATTGGTCGTCTTGTACCTCAGATGGTTTACTATGTATATGCTTATACAAGACTTATTGCTGCAGGAACTATTGCTGCAGGGGATAAGATAAATGTGGTTGTTCCTACAGGAAACTTCGGTAACATTTTAGCTGCATACTATGCATCACAGATGGGGCTTCCAGTTAATAAGTTTATCTGTGCATCAAATGATAATAAGGTTCTGTATGATTTCTTCACAACAGGTGAGTATGACAGAAACCGTGAATTTATTCTTACATCATCACCTTCAATGGATATTCTTATCTCAAGTAACCTTGAGAGGCTTATTTATAGAATAGCTGGAAATGATGCTGAGAAGAATTCAGAGCTGATGAAGAGCCTGAATGAGACAGGTAAGTATGAGATTACGGATGAGATGAAGAAGAACCTGTATCAGTTCTATGGTAACTTCGCAACTTCAGATGAAGTATCATCAACAATCCGTACAGTATATGAAGAGGACGGATATGTTCTCGATACACATACAGCAGTAGCTGTAAATGTTTATGATAAATATAAGGCAGATACAGAAGATACAACACCTACTATCATTGCTTCAACAGCAAGCCCATATAAGTTTGCAAGAAGCGTTGTAACTGCAATCGATCCAAAGCTTGATTCAGAAGGTGACTTTGATCTTGTTGATGCATTAGAGGATATTTCAAAGGTTAAGGTTCCTCAGGCAGTTGAGGAGATTAGAACTGCTCCAATCGTTCATGACACTGTTTGTGACAAGGATGAGATGGAAGCAGTAGTAAAGAGGTTTCTTGGAATATAGTGATATAAATTTCAAAATGTATTTTTAATACCTACATAATAGCTGTTCGTTGGTACCATCCAGCTTATCAAAACTAGGGCCGAAATTCATACGATTTTTTTGGTGGATTCCGGGTGTACTATGCTCGGAATCCATTTTGCGTATAAAGACTAACCGGTTACATAGAAGGAGTAAATATGTATATACTTAGAACCAAATCAGAATTTGATAGTGCTCATTTCCTGAAGGGATATGAGGGGAGATGTTCAAATATCCATGGACATAGATGGATAGTTGCAATAGAAGTGGGTTCTGAAGATGTGAAAACTGAAGGACCTGACCGCGGAATGGTAGTGGACTTTGGAAAACTGAAGGATGATCTAAAGGCTGAAACTTATAAGCTGGATCATACACTTATTGTGGAAAAAAACAGTCTGAAGGATACAACTAAGGCTGCCCTGGAAGATGAAGGATTTAGCATGGTTGAATTGGATTTCAGGCCAACAGCAGAGAATCTGGCAAAATACTTCTATGACATTATGTCAACCAAGGGCTATCATGTAATCCGCTCCCGAGTATTTGAAACTCCAGAGAACTGTGCAGAATATACGGAGTAAATGATATGTTTAAGGTGGCTGAAAAATTTATCAGTATTAATGGCGAGAGTCGTCGGGCTGGTGAGCTGGCAGTATTTATAAGATTTACAGGATGCAATCTTAACTGTACCTATTGTGATACTGCATGGGCAATTCCTTTAGAGGCGCCTCACGAGGAAATGAGTGAACAGGCGTTGCTTGATTATATTAAAGAAACAGGGATTGATAATGTTACACTTACTGGCGGGGAGCCGCTGCTTCAGCCAGAGATAGAAAATCTGGTGGTAGATATCATTTCCCTGAATAAGAGAGTGGAGATTGAGACAAATGGTGCTGTCAGCATCAAGTCTATGAAGGAACTGGCAGATAAACTGAATCTTAGGGACGAGCTTTCAATCACTCTTGATTATAAATGTCCGGGCAGTGGCATGGAGAAATTCATGCTGATGGAGAACTACGATGAGCTTCGTGAGTATGACACTGTGAAGTTTGTGGTATCTGATGGAAATGATCTGGATAAGGCCCGGGAAATAATAGAAAAATATGGACTTATTGATAGAAGGGTGGCAGCTTATCTCAGTCCGGTTTTTGGAGATATAGAACCCAGCGAGATAGTGGAATATATGATCAGTCATAGGATGAATGGTGTAACCCATCAGCTGCAGCAACACAAGTTTATCTGGGACCCGGATAAGCGTGGAGTTTGATGAAAAAACGATGAATATATAATATAAAATTTTAAGATAGTGGAGAGTATACGAAATGGCAGTAAATCAGGAAAAGGTAAGGGAACATATCAGAGGAATTCTTGAAGCAATCGGTGAAGATCCGGACAGAGAAGGACTTAAGGAAACACCAGACAGAGTGGCAAGAATGTATAGCGAGATTTTTGAAGGAATAGGTTATACTAATGACGAAATTGCCAATATGTTCAATAAAACTTTCGATGCACCAACGAATAATGATATGGTGCTGGTAAAGGATATAGAAATCTTCAGCTACTGTGAGCATCACATGGCTCTTATGTACGATATGAAGGTGAATGTTGCATATATTCCTAGAAAGAGAGTTCTGGGACTCAGCAAGATCGCCCGCATCGCAGATATGGTTGGAAAGAGGCTTCAGTTGCAGGAGAAGATAGGAACTGATATTGCCGAGATTATGGAAAAGGCTACTGAGTCACCGGATGTGGCAGTTATTATTTCGGGAAAGCATAGCTGTATGACAGCTCGTGGAATCAAGAATACACCAGCAGTGACTCTTACAACCACATTTAGAGGTGCATTTGCTGATGATAAGAATCTGCAGGACAGAGTGCTGAGACTTATTGATCTTAGAGTATCCCGTGATGATATATAGAAGAGTTTGAGATAAAAAGATTGAGATATAAATCTCAGATAAATAGTTCAGAATAATTTTAAGATATAAATTCGATAGTTTATTCCCAGAGGAGTAATAATATGAAGAACAAGAAAGAAGCAGTAGTTGTATTCAGTGGTGGACAGGATAGTACCA
>CAMNGU010000001.1 GCA_946538525.1 uncultured Lachnospiraceae bacterium | reverse complement strand
CTCTTTCATTTTCAGTTCCATTTTTCAATAACCACGCTGGTTATGTACGCCACAACCGCAATGGCTAGGATGAGGATCTGATAACCTGTTACCATTTTTCCAATATGTGAAAATCTTAAGTATTCTAATCCAATTTTGAATACTGCGGACATAATGATTACAATCCTCGCTGAAAGGATTCTATTATTCTCATTCTTAAGATATATAACAAGTCCTATAACAAAGATTACCACAAATGTAATCACTTCCAATAGCTGGATAGGGAAATACCCTTCCATCCCTTTTGATGCATATATTACTCTTCCTGGACCTTCATATGGTATCCCATAGCAACATCCTGATATATGACAAGCTATCTTTGAAAGCCCATACATAAGTGGCGCCGCAAGAACCCAAGGGACTAAAGAATTAATCTTATCTTCTCCCATAATAAAGACTGAGATAACTGCGCCAACTATTAATCCAAGAGCACCACCGGCTCCCACAAATCCAACTCTCCTGATATCTCCCGCCAATATAATAGATACCATAAATGAAACTGTTAATATGAATACAAATGTAAGAAGCATGGTATAAATTACAGCGTTCTTAGATACGCCACTCTTTCTCATCAATACACATGCCACTAGCATTCCAATCCCAATACTAAGAAGAACGATAGGGGAATAAAAGGAATATTTCATTTCCGGAATAAAAATCTGCATATCACCCTTTAACCCGGACACTGCCTTATCATATTTACACATGTCATTATTAAGACAACAGTCGCAATAACCCCAAGGATTAATAAAACAATATATATCCACATAACAACCTTCGCAAAAACACTACGCCTATACTTAGCTCTTGCAATAATCATTAGAACCCAGGAAGCAAGATAGGACACACCTGTAACTATAGAACATAGACCTACGAAAGCGTCCTCAGCTGAACTCTCAACACTTGAAATATCTCCCGATTTAAAAAAATCACTTAATGCAGCAAGGATAAGTGTCATCACTACTGGCACCACAAAATGACATACCAACGAAATAGTACAAAGAAGACTAGCTTTATTATTATCCTCTTGAGAAACCTGCCCCTGAATCGGAGCCTGCGAATAACCACTAGCTGGTTGATACCCATTTGCCGGTTGATATCCATCGGTTGGTTGATACCCATTTGCCGGTTGATATCCATTCACCTGTTGATATCCATTCGCCTGTTCAAACCCATTTGCCTGTTCAAACCCATTTGCCTGCGGATATCCATTGGTATACTGATAGCCACCTTGAGCTTGATAATCATTTTGAATATTATAATTATCCCGAGTATTATAATCATATTGCTGCTGATTTAAATACCCACTACCACTCTGATCATTTGTATTATTATTCTGATTTGGATCCTGATAATTATCCACAATAACACCCCTAATAACAAATAATGCTTCAACACCATCCGTTTTCCCAAAAGTAATTGGGTAGCCTAATTTCAAAAATGAGTATAACAAACTTTCATTGAACCCACAAGTAATTCTATGTTATAATATTTCTACATTTTTCGCATATTTTTGTTATGTTATATGCGTTTATGACAAAAGAAAAAACTATTTGGAGAACTGCCTATGGAGGACTTCCTATGACAGAAGAAAAAAACTTTCAAGAAAACGAAATAAAAGATATAAAATTGGATAATAAATTTCTGCACTTAGCTATGTCTCTCACTAATGACTACATCAGCGTTTACTACCTAAATATTTTAGATAATAGCTATATAGAATATGGACTCTCAAAGGAAGAAAAAACTCTGACAATTGTTTCAAGTGGAAATGATTTCTTTGAAGATACAATCTATAATTGTCGAAGAATGGTATATATAGATGACCAGGAAAACTTCCTGGCGTCATTCAAAAAAGAAAATCTTATCGCCGCTCTAGAGCATGGTGATAGTTTCACTTTGAACTACCGTCTGGTGGAAAATGGCGAACCTGTTTATTACCACCTAAAAACCATTCGAAGTATAGATGATGACGACCATATTATAATCGGGGTAAGAAATGTTGATAAGCAGATGAGATATCAAAATACACTGATTGCAAATAGCGACACATATAATCGTATCGCTACTGCTCTCGCAAGCAGATATGAAGTCATCTACTACATTGACATTGAAACTGATGAATACTATGAATATAGCTCTAGTGAGAAATATACTCAGCTTAAGATGGGAAATCATGGAGATGATTTCTTTGATGATACTCAGAAAAATATGAAGAAGAGCATCTACGAAGAAGATCTGCCAATGATGACTGAAGCCATGAGAAAATCAAGAATCCTTAACAGACTGGATCATTCTGGAGTCTTCTCAATCACCTATAGACTAAAACTAGAGGACTCTATAGAATATGTAAATCTAAGAGCTGTTAAGACCACCGACAGCAAACACCTGGTTGTTGGAGTAAGTAATATAGACGAATCCTTCCGTGCAGAGAAAGATTTAAAAGCTGCTTTGGGCTCTGCCATGGAACAGGCAAATCGAGATGAACTTACTGGTGTTAAGAGTAAACATGCTTATGCAAATGATATCAATAAACTAAAAGATGATATCGAAGCACATACTGTTTCTGAATATGCTATAGGTGTCTTTGATGTTAATAATCTAAAGATGATAAATGATACTCTGGGCCATAATGCTGGTGACGAATATATTAGAGCTGCATGTCGTATGATATGTCGTATATTCAAGCACAGTCCAGTTTACCGAATTGGTGGAGATGAGTTCGCTATCATTTTAAAAGGACATGATTATGCCATAAGAGACAGTCTTATGAATGAACTTCAAACTGAGATAATGGAAAATCTGGAGAACGATCTCGTAACTCTGGCTGGCGGTGTTGCCGCATACAATTCAGCAAAAAAAGAATCCACTACTCAGGTGTTCAATCGTGCTGATGCAAATATGTATGATAATAAGCACTATATAAAGTCTTTAATGAAGTAAGACAAAAGTTAGAAAAAAGTTAGAAAAAAGATAAAATAGAATATAAGTAAGAAAAAAATAAAATAACAAAAATATAAGTTAATTAAAATATTTAATTAATTATAATTCAGGATACTATGAATAAAGATATTGGAATAATCTTCGACTTTAACGGAACTTGTCTATTTGATGGAAAGTATCATGACAAGGCATGGAAAATATATATAGAGGAACTGGCAATGCAGCCTGTATCAGATCAGGATGTTAAAGAATACATTGTTGGTAAAACAGCCAAAGAGATATTGGAACATTTCCTTGGTTATGAATTAACCGATAATATGATCAATCAGTTCACGGATGAAAAAGAAAGAATATATAGAAATCTTATAGTTAAGGATGATCTGCAGCTTGCACCTGGACTAGAGAGTTTTCTCAACTATCTTCTTCTCGCTCAGGTTAAACGCACTATCGCAAGTACAGCCAATCTTGAAAACATGAATCTATATTTTGAAAGATTTGGGTTGGACAGATGGTTCCGCTGGGAGGATGTGGTAATTGGAGTTGGTAACATCCCCCTTAAGCCTCATCCAGATCTCTACCTTGCAGCAATTGAAAGACTAGGTTTCCCTGCAGACAAGATTGTGGCTTTTGAAGATAGCGAAGCTGGAGTTAAATCTGCTTATAGCGCTGGAATAGAACATATCATAGCCGTTACCGGAGATTCAAAAAACTCCGGACTCATTACGAGGCCCGGAGTCTATGCTTCAATCAGTAACTATACAGAGTTGAACCCTGAGAATTTTTAATTCTAAAAATCTATCTTCTCATAGTAATTATAAATGCTTTCTGGTACTGCTCCACTTGTGAGATTCTACTCACATCTGGCTGCTGTACCAGTTTTATTTTATATCCATGCATTTCTACTATCTTCTTGGAAATAGAAAGGCCAAGACCAGTACCACCCTTAGAATTTCTGGATTCATCTCCCATTACAAATGGATCAAATATCTGCTGAACCTGTTCCTCAGGAATTAATTCACCATTATCTGCTACCATTATCCTGATTATTTCGTCTTCATCAACATCAACAAATAATCCTATATCAGTTCCTGGACTATTATGTCTAACTGCATTCGTTAATAGATTAGTTACCACACGAGAAAACTGCAGCTTATCCAAATTCATCATGTATTGTTCTTCTGGAATATCTACCTCAAGAGTCATATTTGCATCTTCAATATCCTGATACTGAAATGCTGCACACTCTCTTACCAGCTCACATACATCATGCTGTCCTTTATTTAGAGTAAAGCCATCACTATCAAGCTTAACATAGTCGAATAAAAGAGAGATAAGATCACTCATTCTCTTAGACTTAGCCTGAATGGCATCTAAATATTCCTGCTTCTTCTCTTCTTCAACCATTCCATCAGATAAAGCCATTGCATAACCCGACACAGTAGTTATTGGTGTTCTAAGATCGTGGGCTATATCCGAAAGCATCAGATTTCTTCTCTTGTCAAATTCCTTTTGTTTTCTGTGCTCCTCTTCTTCAATAGCTTTAAACTGTTTTAATACTAGAGCCGAAAAGTATAATGCTGCTACCACCAATGGAATAAGTATTAAAAACACAATAGAAATGAGAAGCAGAAATAGTAACAACTCCTGTTTAAAAGTAACATTTTCCAAAGAAACCTTTCCACCAGAATGCATAAGCAGTTTAGCAACATATGTTCTTATATTTATGATTACCTTTTCTATAAATGGCTGTATTTGCCTCGGCAACAATAATGTAAGTATCTCAAGAACAATAAGAATTAAGATAAATATTGTTCCTGCCATAACACCATACGAGGTAACTTCATCGGCACTTTGCCCTTTAAAATATAAATCCACTAACAGTTTTAAAAGAGTATGCCTGATAAACGACATATTCACATACTCCACAATACTTAAGAGGATTATAATAGCAATAAACCTTTTTATAATATACGATTTTAGATTATTTAATTTTTCCAAATTATTCTCCCCTGGTATTCTGCCACCTAACCTTCAAGTCTGTAACCAAGTCCTCGCATAGTCTTAATATATGCAGATGGATCATCAGAAAGCTTAGCTCGAAGTTTACTGATACATACCATAATATTATTATCTGCAATAAAGTATTCATCTCCCCAGCCGGTTTCATAAATCTGCTGCTTTGTAAATACTCTTCCAGGATGAGTCATAAAAAGCTCCATAATTTTATATTCTACCGAAGTGAGTTCTATGGACTCACCATTCTTCTTTAATGTACAAGCTTCAGGATTTAATTCCAGATCCCTGACCTTTATAACCTCAGTTTTCACCTCAGTTGCTCCAAGACTATAAAATCTTCTTAAATTAGAATTAATTCTTGCAACTGCTTCAAGTGGATTAAATGGCTTAGATATATAATCATCTGCGCCTAGATTAAGTCCCAAAATTTTTTCAGAATCTGCATCTTTCGCTGAAAGAATGATAACAGGAATATTGCTTACCTCTCTAAGTTTTCTCAGCACCTGATATCCGTCCATCTCCGGCATCATAATATCTAAAACGCAAAGATCTGGAGACTGCTCTTTAGCTTTTATTAATGCATCTGCACCATCCTTCGCTTCAATTACTGTAAATCCATCATTTTCCAAATATAGCTTAAGTAAAGATCTGATTTCTGCTTCATCGTCTGCTATTAGTATTTTATATCCCATTTTTATCCCCTGTCTTTTAATTTTCTATCTTTAATCCTCTGGACGATCAGTAGATTCACTTTTCAAAATCTTACGATCAGTTCAGTATTACAAATCAATATTGTCTTTCAAAATGACCCAAAAGTCAACTCTCATAAAATCAGCAAGCTCTATACTTCAAAGCTTGCTGACTATGTTATGTATTAATTATATTTTATTTTTTATACACTCTCTACTGCACGGCTATCTGTGATTTCACCATCAACTGTATTCTTAAGTGCAATATAAAGTTCTGCGTTTGTTGCAGATACATATGGATTTACAAAGAATATTGAAAGTATTCCACATGTAAGTGCTGCAAGAATGTGCCATCCAATGAATGAAAGATCAAGTACAAATGCCTTCCACTTATTTCCATTCATCATCTTTTTACTAAGTTCAAATGCTGCTTCCTGACTAATATCCGGATTATCTGCAAGAATGTATGGAATCATTCTATATTCGTAACTCTTAACAATACCAGGTATTACGAAAAGTAATGACCAAAGAACTATATATAAATCTCTAAAGAACAATGTCTTAGCGATATTCTTATAACTATGATCAAATGCAAATAATACATTTCTAACATCTGCAGGTTCTTCTGCATTTTTAACAAAGAATTTTGAGCATCCCATTTCAATAGGATTTAAGATAAATACATCGATTACAATAGCAAATGCGAACGCTATTAATACTATAACAAGTACTACGATTGCTGCTATAATTGTTGCTGCTACAACAGCTTCTTTTTCTGTATCATCTAAATCAGACATTTCAATCCCCTCAGATGTTACCGTATATTTTTTTTCACCATCTTCAATTGTAACTGCGCCTTCATCTTCTAATTCCTGTACTTCTTCATCTGTCATATCAGTAGTATCAGTAATCGAATGATCAAAATAATTCGAATTATTTGGTACAGAAAATCCTCCTGCCCCTCCAGCAATCATAGTTAGTATCAATGCTACCAATACGCTCTTCCAATAATTAACTTTGAAAGCTGCGTAAGCTTTTTCTTTTAATTCCTTTCTACTCCACATATCCATTCTCCTTTCAACCTTTTAACCCTTCAACCTTTCAAAAACCCTCTTTGTTTTATGTGTCTATAATATCAGCCGTTTCTTACCATAAAAATCTTTAAATCTTAACATAACCTTAAAAGAAGCACCCACTTAAGTAAATCTAACTAAGTAGATGCTTCTAAGTAGATGCTTCTATAAAACTCAATTTATTAACTCAATATAATAATTTCTATATTATATCATTTTATAATATCTATATGGTCTTTATTAATTCATCAAGAACATCTTTCATATGCTCGTCAATAAACCCAAAATCCATTTCCTTATAGCTCCACGCTGCTCTTCCAATACCATACTTATCAAATACTGAACAGATCATCTTGAACCACTTAAGACTATCATCTGCTGTTGCTAGATTGATTACTCCATATTCACCACAATACAGTTCAACATTTCTTTCATCTGCCACACGAACAGCTTCTTTTACCAGATTTTCAAAGTACTCTACACCTAACACCTTATCCGGAGCATAGGATGAAAAATCCTCTGCATATCTATCCAGATTTTTATCTGTATATTCTTCATATTGCTTATATGTAGATTCAAATGGCATTCTAAAATCCACATTCATCCCTGGAACCCAGTAACCACCTTGATGTGTAAAGATAAGTGGCTCATAACAATGGAAATTGTATACCACATTTTCATCTACTGGAAGTTCTAAATCTTTCAGCGCTTCAATACTGTTATTATAATAACCACCAAGAAGTATCTTGGTATCAGGAGCATTTACCCTGATTCTCTTAATACATTCAGTGGAAATCCTATTCCATCTCTCACAGTATTCCTTGTCAGTAACCTCATTTAAAATTTCAAAACAAAGCCGGTCTGAATACTTACCATATCTGCTAGAAAGCTGTTCCCACAGCTTATAAAATCTTTCCTGATATGATTCATTTTCAAAAAATCCTGTCTCGGCATAGCCTTCGTCGAAACTGAAACCAAAGGTCTTATGAAGATCCAGCACCATATTCAGTCCATATTTTCCAGCCCAGTCTATAGCTTTCTGAATATATTCAAAGCCTTCCTCAAGATAGTTTCCTTCTTTATCCTCAACCAGTTCATAGTCAATAGGAACTCTAATATGATCCAATCCCCATTCACTGATAGCCTTTATATCATCTTCTACAATAAATGTATCATATCTTTCTTTTGTATGATCACACTGAGAGAGCCATCCTCCCAGATTGATTCCATGCATGTAACCTTTAAATGCCTTCATATATTACCCCGTTTTATCTTTCTATAGGTACTTTGATTTCTTATTTATTTAGCTTTTTATTTAGTTTATTTTCTTATTTAATCTATTTTAGAGGCTTTGCTACGCTCAGGATAAATCACTGAACCTTCTCAAGTCGTACATTTCTAATATGAATAGTGGCTGCTGAGTCCTGACTACCCATGTTGAACTCTACACGACCCTTATCATCACTTTCTTCCTTCATATCAAATTCGAACTCGAATGTCTGCCAATCAGATGTAAGATTCACAGATGTATCCGGGAAATATCTGATCCAGTTAGCTGTAGGTGCAGTAACTGCAGTCTTCATCTTTCTATCCTCTTCAGCATAAGCTTCAAATGATAACTTGTATTTACAGCCTTCTTCCATTGGCATCTCAGGCTGTACAAGCTGTATTGAATATTCCTCTGTACCGAAATCTTCTGTAGTAATTATGATCTCATTATCCTTAATCTCTGCTGATCCCTTACCACCATTTAACTCAAGGAATTTCCAGTCTACATCATCTGTCAAATCCTCAGGATCAGAAAAGTCAGAATTATGAATGAAGTTACCAGTTTCATCTGCTTCCCTCATCTCAAGCACCTTAACCGGCTTCTCCACATTTTCATCGTAGCTTTCTTTCTGATAGATACGAACATAATCCACATACATAGCTCCTTTCTCATCGAAAGGAGTTGTTTCGTCAGGATCACCTGGCCAATCTCCACCAACAGCCACATTAAGTATCACATGGAATGGCTGGTCAAATGGAGCAGGATATGGTTTTTCCTTTGAACCTGGCCATTTTGAGAACCAATCGCTGGTCTCATAATACTGCTCACCGTCAACATACCATTTAATCACACCCGGTTCATAATCAACAGCAAATACATGAAACTCATTTGCGAAATCCCCACTTGCCAGAGTATATGTTCCTTGATTCTGGTTATGTGGCTCACCATAATGAACTGTTCCATAGTTTGTATTTGTGCTGTCACCGAGCACCTCAGCGATATCTATCTCTCCGCACTTTGGCCACTGTCCATATAAATCCTCGTCCTGTGGCATCATCCAAAACGCTGGAAGATATCCTTTTCCCTGAGGGAACTTAATACGGGCTTCAAATCTACCATACTTTACATCATGCTTATTCTGTGTATTTACTCGCCCAGAAGCATAGGATATATTTCCGTCCTCATCCACAGTCTTCACAGGCTGAATAACAAGATTTCCATCTTTAACAAATGAGTATTCATCCGTTGGAATATACTCCTGAAGCTCATGATTAACCCATCCAACCTGATGTTTCTCACGATTCCAGTCATCCTCATTTAGTACTGTTCCATTAAACTCATCATGCCATACAAGATGAAAACCTTCTGGTATTTCAATCTCATCTTCAGATACATCTGTTCCACTTGTATCGACTACTTCCGCTGTTCCATCAGAAGCTGTTTCACTAGCGACCTTTTCATTTTCTTCTGAATCTGCTTCTGAATCTGCTTCCGAATCCGCTTCACTTTGAACAGTTGCTGACTGATCCTCGACGGAATTATCAGCATCAGTTTTCCCACAAGCTGTAAGACTAGACATTAGCATTGCCGCAGCTAAGAATGCTGCTGCAGATCTTCTAAATCTCTTTCTCATATACCCCTCCTTGTATACTATTAATGTTACTAAATAATTGAACACTACTTATTAACTTAAATATACAATTATTGGTACTGCCTTTTATATCATTTAGATGATTTATTCTGTCATATTCATGAACTAATTTATCGGTATAATGAATTAAACACCAATCTTCTTCTTAATGATATCCAGCTGAGCATCAAATTCGGCATCCACCTTCATCTTTTCCTCAACCCTCTTGATACCATTGATAACCGTACTGTGGTCTTTTCCCCCCAGCGCTTCACCGATATCTTTAAGTCCTTTATCTGTAAGTGCACGACATAGATACATAGAAATCTGTCTTGCCTGTGCTATACTCTGAGTTCTCTTCTTAGATTTAATATCATCTACAGATACACCCAAATGTTCTCCAACTACAGACATGATTACATCAGGAGTAATCTCCTGCTTAGCATCTTTAGACATAAGATCTCTCAAAATCGTCTGTGCCAGTTCAAGAGTAACTTCTTTATTATCAAGACTTTTATATACATAGAGAGTATTCAATGCACTTTCCAGCTCCCTAACATTAGTAACAATATTTTCTGCAATATAAACAAATACATCATCAGGAATATCATTTAGTTTTTTCTTTTCAGCCTTGTTCTTCAGGATTGCCATTCGAGTCTCATAATCCGGCTCATGAATATCAATAGGCACACCCCATTCAAATCTTGAACGCAGTCTGTCTTCCAATGTTTTCATTTCTGAAGGTGGTTTATCCGATGAAAGGATAATCTGCTTTCCAGCAGAATGAAGAACATTAAAAGTATTGAAGAACTCAGTCTGAGTTGCCTCTTTACCTATGATTTCCTGAATATCGTCTATGATAAGAACATCAACTGTTCTATATTTCTCTTTCACTGTTTCAGTTGTTCTCTGAGCAATAGAAGTAACGATGTCATTTACAAAAACTTCTGCTGGAACATAGAGCACCTTAGTCTGTGGGCTATGCTGCAGGATATAATGAGCAACTGACTGGATAAGATGAGTCTTACCTACTCCAGACTCTCCATATAAAAATAGTGGATTAAGATGAGACTGTCCTGGCAGATCTGCCACTGCAGTACATGTAACATATGCCATCTTATTCGAATCACCCACCACAAAATTTTCAAAGGTGTATTCAGTCTTAAGGCCCAATTCCTGAACCATTCTTGAATAGTAATTCGTATCTAGAAAAGCTCCTTGTACAGCAGCTCCAGCATTACTATTGCTACCCTTCTCAGATATTTCTATTTCCAGTTCAGTTGTGCCAAGCACTTCCATAATGGCTGAAATCAGGAAAAAATCATATCCCTTTGATTTTATATAATCAACACCATGCTGTCCTCTGGAAGGCTGGACATACATGTATACAGTGTTTCCTTCTACTCTATCCACTGTTAATGTTTTAATCCATGTTTCAACTATAACCCTGCTCATATCATAATTTGTCTCAAGCAGTTTCATTATAGTATCCCAATTATCTATAATCTTCTGTTTCATTTTTTATACTCTTTCTCATATATTTCATTTAGCCAATCCACCAGCTCGGCTTTTCCCTCTTCGGTGAATGGGAATTTCTTGGAGGTTATCTCCTCTGAATCCATCTTGTCATATGCAAGAGGGCCTATCCAAACCTCTCCAAGAAGACGAGCATCTGGATTTTCTCTTTCTTTTTTATCATAAATAGTATTGACCATAGGGTCCCTGGTAATTCTATACTGCATTCCAAATATGCCACCTAAGCTTCCCGTAAATGGAACACCATAATCGAAAAAATTCAAATGGTGGGTATCAGAATTCTTAAGTTTACCCATCTATAAAGTCTCCTTAAATAATTTAATAATTTTTTATTATATTCTAGTATCCTGTTTAAGCATTTTTTCAAAGTTCAGCTCCAGGAAGTCTGCTAATTCCATAGGTTTCGAATAGAAATATCCCTGGAAACTCTGAACATTATAGGTCTTCAGAATATCTTTCATTCCCTCTGTTTCAATTCCTTCAACACATACCTTTGCGCCAAATGTTGAAGCCACATTTACAAAGTTCTGAATCAATTTTTGCTCTAACTCGTCTTCTTCAATTCTTCGAACAAAAGTACGATCAATCTTAATAATATCAAATGGCAGGAACTTAATTACTCCTACAGATGAGAATCCGGTACCGAAGTCATCCAGCGCAATCTTAACTCCATGTCCACGAAGGTTTACTACCACATTTTTCAAAAGATTGATATCAAGAAGTCTACATCTCTCTGTCATCTCAAGACACAGATGTTCAGCAGGAAATTCTGACTGCTCAAGCACTTCCAAAACCATATCCACAAAATCAGGTTTTTCCATCTGCGTATATGATAGATTAACATTTATCATGAAATCAGGATTAGACTTAAGAACAATCTTTGCTGCATCTATCGCAGTCTGAAGAATCCATTTTCCAAGCTGCGGGAATAGAGGATCCTTCTCAAGCATTGGAATAAAATGATCCGGTGGAACCACTCCATACTTATCATTTTTCCAACGAAGCAGAGCCTCTGCACCTATTATCTTTTCATTATTTGAATCAACAACCGGCTGATACAGAAGATAAAATCCCTTATAATCCTTCAAGATGGAACCACGAATTTCATGAAGTTTTTCAAGCCTATGTTTGTTCTCATCATTCAGATTATTATAGAATTCAAACATATCTCCCTGCATTTTTGACTTACTTTCAGTATATGCAAAGTTAAGACATGAATAAATCGTCTGATCATCTACACTGAAATTATCTACGGTTATATGACCGGCATTTAAATCTAAAATTATATTTCTACCATCAACTATATAGCCCTTACGAAAATGATTTCTCAGCCTTGCATATCTTTCTCTAACCTCATCTGGTGAATAAGTATATCCAGATATAGCGAACTTCGTTCCATCAAGTCTATACACTGCACCTGTATTTCCTACAGTCTCATAAAGATGACGGGCAAACTGCTGAAGAATTCTATTTCCAAAATTATATCCATATATCTCATTAATCTCAGAAAACTTGCTTATACCAATAAGCGTTATCTCCATTTCCTGTTCTTTGCGCAAATTCATCCTGATATCTTCCATGAATCCATACAGATTTCTAAGACCTGTTAATGTATCCACCTGAGAATGCATTCCATGATTACGGATAGTTCCCACAAAATAATCCGGATTATCCTTTTCATCCCTAAGAACCATACCATGACAGGTACAAACATCATAATCACCATTAACTTTACGGGCTCTGTACTGCATGTCATGACTATTATAAATGCCATTAAATATATCTTTTATTCCAGCGTGATATACTTCTTTATCATCAGGATGAATTCGAGTCTCCCAAATATCCCCTGCTGCATACATATACTCTGAAGGAAGGCCAAAAAGCTCAACTGCTGCGCTTGACCATCTGGAAAAGTCATATCTCATATCGCAAAGATAAACATAAACATCATCAGCCACACTAGAAAAAGCCTTAAAGAGAGTATCTAATTTCACTCTTCTATCATCAGAAATTGTATGTTTTTCTGTTCCATTTGAATCTACAATGGTCTTATTGGTTTCTTTAACTTTAAGATTTGATTTATTCTCGTACATCAAAGCATCAGCTCTTTCAAACACATCGCTGATATTCTTATCAAGCTCCACTCTTACCGAGGAAGCTCCAACTGCAACCACTGGAGTTTTTCCACTTACTATGTTTCCCTCAACTATAGCCTGAAATCTATGGATTATATCTTTCCTGTCTATAAAGTCTTCACCCATTAGAATAGCAACAAATTCATCTCCACCTATTCTAAAAACAGGACTATGTCTAAATGTATTACATATCAGTTTACAAGAAGCCTTTATCAACTCATCGCCTGCACGATGGCCTAAAGTATCATTGGTGGCCTTAAGTCCATTTATATCAAAAACAGCTATTGCAAACTGAGGTTCCTCGCCGGCATCTATTCTTTCCTGCAATGTATCGATATGTTCTTTGTATGCAAATTTATTTCTAATACCAGTCAGTTCATCACGACGAGCTATTTCCTGAGCCTTCGAGTTTTCCTCCTGAGTTCTCTTCTTTTCTTCTTCTTCCTGAATTCTCTGACGAACTTCTTTATCAATATTCAAAACACCTATGATGAAATAATCATGTCCTTCACCAGCACCACGAATAAGACGCAGTGTATGATAAACCGGCTTACCATCAATCATAAGTCGGTATTCAATCTTCTGCATCTCGCCCTTCTTCATCTGTGCGACAAGCTTATCTTTCTGGAATTCCTCTGTAAAGATATGCAGGTCATCTTCATGTACAACCTGCTTTGCATCTCTTACGATATTAACAAAAAAATCTTCGCCTTTAGGTTCCAGTTTCAATGAACTATAACCAGAATTATTTGAATACCAGTAATACTCATTTGTTACAGCGTCCACATAGTAAACACTGGTATAGTCCTGTAGAAGCGCTTCAGCTATTTTATTGAAAATCCCCTTCTTCTCCAAACTATCATCCCCTAACGATATTTGTTTTTACCCCAATAAATATTTTTCAACAATTACATATAAAATTCTAAAGCATAATCATAGTTATTATATCAAATATAGCCCATAAATCATAGAAAAAACATAAAGTCATAAAAAAAGCAATAAAAACACCAGCGAAACAAAATCGCCGGTGTTTTTCATTTTATTTTCTAGGTATCATAACTGATAATGCAAATGTATTATCATCTGATTCTGCTTTTACAAGTCCATCATACTTTTCAGCTGAATCGCGGATATTTCTAAGACCGAAGCCATGATGTTCTTTATCATTTTTCGAGGTATAACCTGAACTCATAAAAAGCTTCTCCACATCCACCTTTTCCTTAGCAGAATTGGATATCCTGACAATAAAGAACTTTTCAGTTCGCTTAATCTTAAGATCCACCCTTGGAGCTTTATTTTCTCCTGCTGTAATACCAGATTCTTTTTCGGATTCTTTTTGAGATACTTTTTCAGATTCTGTATCCATACACTTTGATGCAGCCTCTATTGCATTATCCAATGCATTCGCAAAGATGCTACATACATCCATTGGCTTCATATGAAGTCCACCATCAATAACTCCATCCAGAGAATAATCCAGTCCAATCTCCTTCATCTTATCAACCTTCATAGAAACTATACAATCCAGCATTTCATCACCTGTAATGATTGAAGGTGACAGTGCTCTGACACTTCCCAGAAGTTCTTTAAGGTGCTGGCTGGCCTCTTCAACCTTGCCTTCATCCAGCATCATATTAGTAAGGGAAAGGTTATTGATTATATCATGTCTAAAGGCTCTGGTTTCAGTCTGCGTCCTCTTATACTGCTCAATATATTCCAACTCAGCAGTAAGATATGTTTCCTGATACTCATTTTTCTCTCTCAGGTTTTTCTCTGCCACAGTCATAACCAAAATGATAGGCGCCAGTCCACCTAGTACAGGCAGCAATGCACCAAATACATAGCTTAACATTTTATATCTGCCTGGCATTTCCGAATAGTACATTGGAAGTGAAGGAAAATATACAAATATGACAAGCCATACTACGAAAAGTATCCTGTCCCTGACCCTGACCACATAAAATCTTTTCTTTTTGAAATATACAAAATACAGTATTAAAAACAACACTACAGAGATAATAAATGCTGAGCCTATCATCACATCCTGAATGATAATATTTTCTATTCCACCAACATTAAAATATATTTCATCCAATAGTTCAAATTTACCACCTCTGAAATACACATATGTATACATGATCATATTATTTATATACTGGTAATAAAGCCATAGACATATGAGTGATTCAGTTGCTCTAAACAGTCTTTTTTCTTTATATGCCAAAAGATAAAATATGAATGCATAAATGAAGACTCCACCATTCAATATAAGAGATGCCATATCACTAAATGTCTTAACCAAGTCGTATTGTGAGTCCCCTTCTGTCATCATATCCGTATTTGACATATTATCCAGAATTTCATAAGCTTCCGGAAATCTGATTTTTAAAATTATTTCCATTCCCACAAGGAATACTATCTGAAAGATTAATACACCACAGGTGGCAATGACCATCTTTCTTGTTATCTTTATATACCGTCCCAGAAAACATGCTGACACTAACACTATAACAAGCATCGCCAACATAAATGAAATATCTGACAATGCAATAAATAAGTAACTAAGTACTGCTTCCATCTAATTATGACCCTTTTTTCTTATCTGTAAAAAACATTTTTTTATAACACATTTTGCATCACACAATTTATAGAACGCATTTTAAAATGCAGTATTTTCCACATAAGCATAAAGTGTTTCTTTGAGAGATTTAACATTTGAACGACTGACTGGAAGATTAATATCTCCTTCTGCCGCCTCCATAATAACCTCAGACTTAACCAATTTCTTCACCTTTGCAAGAGAGATCAGATATCCTCTATGTATTCTGAAGAAGCCATCATTTTTAAGCTGTTCCTCGAAATCTCCAATATTGTACCTTACCAAATGATTTCCTTCTGTAGTATATATCATGATGTACTGATTCTGTGCCTCAAAGTAAATGATATCTGCCACATTTAGAAGTAGCTCTTCACCGTCTTCTCTTATCATCAACTGCCTCTTACTCTTACTGTTATCCATAACAAAGCGAAGTACCTCACGAAGTTTTTCTTCCTGCACCGGTTTTGTAAGGTAACGAAGGGCATTTACCTCATACCCTTCAAGGGCATATTCTACATGTCCTGTAAGGAATACGATATATATACTATCACTTCTTTCTCTCAGCTTCTTTGCAAGAGTTATTCCATCCATTGCAGGCATTTCAATATCCAGAAATAAAACATCATATGGATTCTTATCGAAGGCTTCAAGAAGCTTTCGTCCATCTGAATAGGCATCAACTATTACATCCAGACTACCTGCCAACTTATCAACCATCTCCCTGGCCTGATTGCGGAACTTTTCTTCATCATCACAAACTGCTATTCTCATACTTTTCCCCTTTCTTTTTCGAACTATTTTCAAGCATTTTAGCCAAATGTTTTAGTCCATTTTTATTTTATGTCATATAGTTTTTAGGTTTATCCCCATTAACTATCTAAAATCATATTTCATTGTAAGCTTATTTCCTGAAGCTTCAACATCAGCCAGCGCTCCAGTAATAATCGGCATCATAGGTGGCATATGTCCTATATCCAGATCCATAATGATTGGAGCATCTAATCCACCAAGTATTTCTGTCACTGCATTATATTGATCAGCGCCCAAGGCTTCTTCTCCAAAATGTCTTGGTCTTCCGATAAGAAATCCCTTTACATATTTGAACCAACCTGCCTCTCTCATCTGCCAGTAAGCTCTTCTCATAGAGAGCGGATCCAGATCACAACATTCAAGGAACCAAATAAAACCATCATCTTTATACTTTTCAAGAAACTCAGACACTTTATCATACTTAGTTCCTACATGGAGAGTTAAAATATCTACGCATCCGCCCAGAAGTCTTCCATGTATTGATACTTTATCTGTAAATGAATTACCAGATATTATTTCTGGCCTATTTTGCTTATCATGTGACTCATAATCTGAAATAAAATAAAAATATTCAGGTTTCTCCGTCACATTATATGGAAGAAGTGGATCTACTTCTTTCGGTTCCATATCTATCTCATCCATTTCCGAGTAGTCATATCTCTCCCAGAGGTTATAGCTATGTATCTCATCTATCTCCCCGGTTATAAGCCTCATGGCATCGTACACAGATTCATGCCAGGGTTCTCTTCCAAAGGCTGGTGCACAGGGACCATATATTGCAGCCGTATCAGCCAGAATGGCAGAAAGAAAAGTATAATTTGAATTATCCGAATATCCCATGTACCATTTAGGTTCGCTGTTTTTGATTGCCTCAAAATCTATATAAGGAACAACCTCACACATTAACTCCCCACCGCCACAGGTCATAACCACATCAGCTACTTGGTCCCCATCCTTGCAGGTTCCCTTAGTCATTATGGCATTCAGTTCTTCTCCACATTTTTCCGGTGAATTACTGATACCTATGCCTGTGTCCGAATAGCAGTTTGGCCCAAGGTATGTCTTGAAACCTTTTTCCTGAAATATACGAAGTGCATTCTCAAATCTTGTTTTATATGGTTCAATAGAACACCCAAAGGATGGTGCTATAAAACCGATTGTTCCCCCAGAAGGCAAAAATTTAGGATATCTCATATATTTCTCCTCGTAAGTTTTAAGCGATAAAAATGTATCATTTGAAATTTAACCTCAGTTAATAATTCAAATGATACATTTATATAATCATTTTAAATTCATTAAAGCGAGTTAGTAAACAACCTGATTTCTTCCATTAGTTTTTCCATAATACAGTTTTTCATCTGCTTCTTTGATTACACTATCAATACTTGATGTGATTCCAAATTCAGTAAGTCCAAAAGTCATGGTAATTTTTATCTCAGAATCCTCAATTTTTATAACCGTATTCTGAATTTCATTTCGAAGCCGTTCTATGGCTATAAATGCATTATCGCCATTACAATCCGGAAGAATTATAAGAAATTCTTCTCCTCCCCAACGGGCAATGACAGAAGAGCTTCGGCACTTCTCTTTCATGATACCGGCTACAGTTTTGAGAACCTCATCACCAGCGTCATGGCCATAGGTATCATTTACCTTCTTGAAGAAATCTATATCTCCCATAGCCACACTTACCATTCCAGAATCCGTAGTTCTCTTTACACTTTGAAGATACTCATAAGCACGGCGCCTATTGAAGAGCCCGGTAAGCTGATCCGTATTGGCTTCCTTCTTCAACTGATCATTATACTTCATAAGCTTATTCTCAGCTTCATTTTCAGTTTTACTGAACATATAGGAAATGAAAATGATAGCTATAAATACTGCAGAAATATTTGTGATTTGAAGAAGCTTATCATCTACCCAGCTCACATATTCCTGTTTTAGTCCTCCATAAACACCTATGGTTATGATTCGCACGAGCAGAACAAAACCGGCATACATAAACTTATAAACCGTTTTACCAAATGTGGCGAAGAAGCACAGCATCAAAATGATAATATAATAATTCTGCATACCGGCACTCCAGCCGAAACACGGAATCATTGAATTAATAAATAATACCAAAAACAGGATAAAAAGAATTAGTGACGGACTTGTCTTTAGATGATATGTAAGTGCAAAAAGAAGAATATTGGCAATCATTAAGCCAATTATTCTGTACGGAAATAATGTAATGACTTCTATTCCGGATATAGCTATATCCAGAATAAAAGCCAAAAATATAACTATGTAAAGAATTCTTAAAGATACTACTATTGTCTTTTTTTCATTTTGATATTTAATATCCTTATTGATGAAGTTTCCTATTGCCCCCACAACATTTATCCTCGATACTATTGTTTATTTGACACAATATGAAATAAAATACCAATTTATGCTTCAGCTTTCCATAATCCATGAAGATTGCAATACTCATAAGCTTCAACAGCTTTATCACCCTCTGCAAGAGCAAATACTGCCACCGGCTTATCGCCTGGATTAAGAGTCTTACGCTGTCTTCCTTGCTCTGTCTCAAGAACAATCCACTGAATATAATGTGCATCCATCATAGGATGTTCAACAGAACCAACCTTAACTGTAACAATATTTCCATCAATTTCGATAACAGGTACATGTTTCTCACCTGCTGCATCAGTTGTATTTGGAACTATCTCAACCATTGTCTCGCCGCAGCACTTAACATCGCATGCGTCCTTGTTAAGATAAGAGATCATATTTCCACACTTTGTACACTTGAATACTTTCATTTTAGTAACCTCCTTGATAACTTTTGCATTAATTATTTTATTAATACTCCCTAGCCATAAGCATAGGACGGCATTTCCTGCCTAATGCTCATTTTATCACATATCCATTTGCGCGTAAACGACATTTACACATGTTAGAAAACTTCCTAAACTGCCCATATAAACGGTTTCTATTTCTTCAAATCTATGGTAAAATAGCCTTGTAGTTATGGGGTTTTTACTATTAATACTAAGGGGTCATGTATGGATAGATCATGTATGAATAAAAAAGATAGAAAAGATAGAAAAAAAGTAGCAGTTTTTACCGCTAATATCTATCGAGATATGGTAAAAGATACTCAATACGGATTAATTCAGGCAGCTAAAAGAGAGGGCGTCAAGCTTCTATTTTTTTCTGCGTTCAGTGATAACTTCAGTACATTCACTAAGGATACTCAGTTCACAAACTATGATATAGGTGATTTCGCCATATATTTCTTGCCAGATCTCAATGAATTTGACGGTCTTATCACTATGGACACATATCTTCCGGATTATTATCTGGATTATCTTACAGATATCAAATTAGCATGTCCTACTCCAGTTGTTACCTTGGGAAATGATGTAGACTTTACATATAATGTTGTAAATGATCAGGAAAAATCTCTTGAAAATCTTATAGACCACCTAATCCAGGTTCATGGCTGTAAAGAGATTGTTCATGTGGCAGGACGACTTGATCTTGCATTTGCTCAGGTAAGATACGATGTTTTCAAGAATACACTAAAGAAGCATGGACTGCCTTTAAATGAAAGAAATATCGTTCAAGGAAATCTTTGGTACGACTGCGGTGAGTCAGTTGTCGATCAGATAATTAAAGATTATTCTCACGAGGCTGACCGAATGCTGCCTGACGCAATAGTCTGTGCAAATGATTATTCTGCCATTGGTGTTTTACAGGAGTTGACTAAGAGGGGCATAAATGTTCCTGAAGATGTTATAGTCACCGGATATGACAATATTCCAGAAACAATGTTTACGGATCCTACCATCACCACCTCCGAGCAACCATTTGAGCAGGTAGGTAAAGATGGTATCAACACTCTAGTATCTCTGTGGAACGGAAAGAAGATTCCTCACACAAAGGCTGATCCTGGAGTACTTAAATGTAATCAATCCTGTGGCTGTGAGCCAAAACATGTATATAAGAAAGACCTGCTTAAAGAGCAATACTCAAAAACCATTTCCCGACTGGATGAACTGGCACTTTCTAATACTAATCTTCTACTTTCAGCTCTAGCTTCTGATACATACGAAGATTTTCTAAAAAGTATCGAAGATAATTGTCTGGTTGATACTGGTTTTAAGAATGCCGTTATGGTTCTTATGAAAGATTGGAATAAGCATAAGGTTATAAGAAGCAGTGAGGATTTTAGAAACCTGGAATTCGAAGTCACCTGTGGAATGTACAATGGACGACCTATCAAAAGAGGTATACTTCCTAAGGGACACATTCTTCCAGATGAAATGAGAGAAGATCCGGAACCATATCATATAGTTCCTATTCATAACTTTGAATACTTCATGGGATATTTTATCATTTCCCCTGATTTGGAAAATCTTAGTCAGGCAAATATGAAGACCTGGTTCCTTAACATCAGTATTCTTCTTGAAAACTGGAATACAAAACAAGAACTGAACAGTACTCTGGAGCAAATGAGAAATCTGTACAGCACTGATGTTTTAACCGGACTTTATAACCGTCGTGGATATGGAATGTTCTTTGATAGTTTCTACAAAGAAAGTTATGAGAATCACAAGGGACTGGCTGTTTTCCTAATCGATATGGATAATATGAAGAGTGTTAATGATACTCTTGGTCATGACGAAGGGGACTACTGTCTATGTACAATTGGATATGCTATGAAGAAAGCAGCCACCAATGGAGAAATATGTATAAGGTCTGGTGGTGATGAATTCATCGTTCTTGCCAAGAACTACGATGATGATCTGGTTGAAAACTATCTAACCAATCTTCGTCATGCTATTGCATTAAAGAGAAGAACTGATGGAAAAGCATATGAGATTTCAGTAAGTGTGGGTTGCTACATGCAAATCCCAACCGAAGATTTAGAAGCAGTTCCTGATGCTTCTGAAAAATATCTCCGCTTCGCAGATGAAGAAATGTATATCGAGAAAAAAGAGCACAAGAAAAATAAAGAAAACAAATAAATATTTAATTGGATTTATTCATCTTTATCCAGATCTCGAGTAATATTCTTCACCCAAATATACTTCATATAGTGGCGATACACTGCTGGAATCTTCACGAATTCATCCAATGTAAGGATAAATGCAACCACCAGCACTGGAAGTTTCAATACAAATGCTCCAATCATTCCCATTGGAACCACCACGCACCACAGGGTTATTATATCACACCACATACCAAACTTTGTATCACCTCCAGCAGGAAATATACCTCCAATTATTGTGGAATTAAGTGAATTACCTATAATGTAATATGACGCATAGAACATCATGATCTTAAGATAAAAATGAGCCGCCCCCTCTAGGTTAACAAATGCAAGTAATGCTGGTGTTATAGCAAGTAATATCAGGCCGGATATAGCACCTATAAGAATCGAAAACCTGACAAAACTTCCTCCAGCCTTTTTGGCGTCCTCTAACTCATTTCGCCCCAGCATCTGTCCTAAAATAATCGATACACCGGATGATATTCCCCAACAGAAGCTGGCAACAATACTACGAACTATACTGGCTATAGAATTGGCAGCAATAGCATCACTTCCCAATCGTCCCATGATTACCGAATACATAGTAACTCCGCCGCCCCAGCCCAGCTGATTAAATAGAAGCGGAACTGTATATTTCCAGTAATCCTTATGAAGAGCTTTACTATTCTTCAATTTTTCTGCTTTTGATTCTTTTTCTGTTTCTTTTCCCGTCTCTTTTTCCGTTTCTTTTTCCGTTTCTTTTTCCGTTTCATGTTCCACTTTTTTTACAGTCAGCCTATCCAACATAAGCATTTTTGAAACATTTAAAGGTATACTCTTCTTTAGAACCACAAGTACTATAACGAATATAGCTTCAAATATTCTGGCAATAACCGTAGCAAGAGCCGCTCCCTCTATTCCCATTCTTGGAAATGGACCAAAACCGAATATAAGCAGTGCATTTAATGCAATATTTAGAATTACTGAAACTGAACCAATGAGTGAACTGAGCCCAGCTCTGTCACATACCTTAAGTATTCCAAAATAGATTTGTGCAAATCCACAAATTATATAAGAAAGAGATGCCATTCTAAGATATCTTGCGCCTCTTATAATCAGCTCATTATCATCTGTAAATATATGCATGATCTGTTGAGGAATAAAGAAAGTTGCCAGAGTAAAAATCAGTCCCACAAGCAGTGTATACCTCATGGTTATAGCTAGTACTTCTTCAACTGTTTTCTTATCCCCCTTGCCCCAATACTGTGCTGCAAGGACCGAACAACCATAATTAAATGCTTCAAAAAATAAACTGTTAACGAATATCACCTGCCCTGCCAGCGAAACCGCTGACAGACTGTCCTGATCTAGAAATCCCAGCATAAATGCGTCCGACGCAGAAACAAGTGACATCATTACAAACTGAAATGATATCGGCAGTACTATTTTAAATAATTGTTTATATATTTTCTTCATGTAAATCCTTAATATACTAATTTTATAAATCAATGACCTTCGTGGCCAACTTCTCACGAAATCTTACATCATGCTCGACCAATATCATAGTTGGCTTATATGCTTCGATCAGCTTCTCAATCTGCATCCTCGAAAACACATCAATATAGTTAAGCGGCTCATCCCAGATATATAAATGAGCTGGAGTTAATAAACTTGATGCTATAAGCACCTTCTTTTTCTGCCCTTCAGAATAATCCTCTATATTTTTTTCAAACTGAATACGGTTCATATCCAGCTTTCGCAGAAGTGTTAGAAAAAGACTGTAATCCAGACCATTCTTCTCTGCATAATCCTTAAGACTCCCCAAAAGATGGGATGTATCCTGATTAATATATGATACTACAAGCCCACTGGCTGTTTCCAACTTTCCAGAAGTAACCATATTTGATAGTACATCTAAATTATCCGATGATTCAGTCCCTAGCATTCTTCCCAAAGTTTTTGTATCAGAATTTCTTTGAATATTATTCTGAATATCATTTTGAATATTATTCTGAATACTATTTTGAGTATGCCCCTGATCACGCTTCCGGAATATGTCCTTAAGAATCGCCTTGATCAAACTGGACTTTCCACAACCATTAGCTCCATTTAGGAAAAGAATATCTCCCTGCATCAACTGGAAGGTTATACCATCTATAATGGAATGAACACTATCTTTATCCTGTGCACCTTTATATCCTAACTCAAAATCCCGGCATTCAACAAGACACATCTTATGATGCTTTAACGAAAAGAGTTTTAGATCATCCACATTTTCAATATCATTCAGAAGTCCTTCCTTCTCTTCAATCTCCCTATCTATTCTCTTTTCAAAATTCTTCACCCGAGACTGCATTTTTTTTGTCTTAGCACCAATATAAGCTCTAGTACCTGCGCATCTGTCTGGTTCCTTTATAGGATCAAAACCTATCTTTGTACTCTCGTTCTTATCAGCCCATCTCTTAGCTCTATCTGCAGAAATTCTGAGCTTTCCAATCTCCTTCATATGTTTCTCATTTTCTGCCATGGCAAATGCATCAGCTTTCTGCTTATTCTCCCACCAGGAACTAAAATTTCCGGAAACCACATCTATAGATTCTTTATTAAGCACCAGTATATGATCCACCACAGCATCCAATAGATCACGGTCATGGGAAACAAGTATAAATCCATTCTTATCTCTCAAGTATTTTTTAATTATCTCCCGGCCATTTATGTCCAGATGATTAGTAGGTTCATCGATGAGAAGAAACTCATTTTCACCTGAGAAGAGTACGGCCAACATAGCCTTGGTCCTTTCTCCATTACTGAGAGTACTAACAGGTCTATATAAGATCTCAACATCTGTGTACATAGAATTCAGCTCGCATATAACTCTCCAGCTCTCCACTCCGGATTTCCACTTCTCACATAACTCATCCACAGTTTTATCCATATCTGACACGGTAATCTCATATGGAAAATAATCAAAATGCTTATCTGTGGAAATGCTTCCCCGATACTCATATTTCCCTCTCAGCAAATTCAGGAAGGTGGACTTACCCTTTCCATTTCTCCCAATAAATCCCAATTTCCAGTTAGTATCAACTGAAAATGAAACCTCTTCAAATATATTATCAAAACTACCTTCATAACCGAAGGTAAGATTAGAAACCTGTAATAATGACATAATATCAGCCCCTTTCATATAGATTATTCGCACAAAAAAACACTGCAAGACATAATCCTGCAGTGCTCTAAGTTTCGCTGATATCTTTATTATCTAAATCCTTTTAATACCTGCCCAGTTCAAGCGTTAACAAGTACCAGGTTCTTTAAACTCAAATAACGGATATATTAAGGAAACCACTATGAATTATCTCTTGCAACAGCAGTTCGTTCTTCGACCGTTTTTTATTACTGTTTTTACACAACAGCTTTTTCTATGGTCTTTTTCAGCTTTTTTTACTGTTTTTTTTACAGTCTTTTATTAAAAAACACATCACTGAACTGCTTCTATAAAACTATCTGCAAGAAATATTTTTCATCGGTCTCCTCCTTATTTTCAAAATCTTTGTTCAGTATAACAAGCCATTTATAAAAAAACAACTACTTTTTTTTGCTGCAGACATATTTCCAGTTATTGAACCTAATTCAGCAGCTTCTTTTATATATTTTCATAGGGTTTTATATTCTGTGCTTCTTCCTTCTTTAGGCCACATAGAATCCTTAATATTCAATTTTATATCGAATTCATTCTATGTTCTCTCTTCATGTTGTACATTTCTTCATCAGCCTTTCGAAGCGCATACTTCATATCAAAGTTTTCATCCAAAATAAATGTATTTCCTCCCACGCTTACGATAACCGAATACTCTTTATCAGAGCCCCTATTATAGGCTTCCAGAAATCTCTCTATCCCTAGAATAATTGCCTCTATACTGCACTCACCTATAATTACAGAGAAGAGTTCATCTCCGCCAAATCTTACGCAGATTGCATTTTCCGGACAAGCTTTTTTAAGTGCTTCTGCAGCCGTCTTTATAGCATTATCCCCCTCTGCATGTCCAAAGTTATCATTTATATATTTCAAACCATCAAGGTCTGACATAACAACAGTTATATCCTTGCCCCACAATCTCTGATTATCTTTAATCTCCTCAAAAGCATTGCTGAATCCCAATCTATTATATAATCCGGTAAGAGCATCTGTCTTAAACATATCACTTACCTTCTTAGTTAGGCTGTTCTGATATCTCATATTTATGAAACCACCAACCCCCATACTTATGGTATTAGTTACATTTGCCGTACGGGAATACTTGGTAATGTCATAATCCTGATAGTTATAGCATATAAAACCTAAAGGGGTATTCATATAATCAAGAGTATTGAAAATAAGTGGATATCCAGTCATTATTTTCCTGCTAAAATCTTCATTTTCCAGTCTCAAAAGCGTTTCATCAACCTGTCTCTCAACTAGATAGGGCGATACAGTTGAATCATATTCAATACTGTAATCTTCCATCTTTCGCTCATTTCCAACGCTATCAAAAAAGTAATTATCAATATCAAGTATTTTTTTATCAAGAACAAATGATACATCTTCCATTACATTTTGATCATTTACTATAAGATCACTAAGACATTCAACCATATCTTCTATATGAGCGCTCATCTGCATATTTGTTGAAACCTCATGCATTACCCGAATGGCATCATTATGTCTATAGAACATATTGTTGAAACGATTCAGCATGAAATGATCATAACCCGACTGTGCAGCGCACCCCGTAGACTCATTGGTTATAAGTGTTGGAACAACTGAAATGTATTCACTTAGTTCTTCAGTATCAAGATTATTATTTGAATCAGTATAAATAACCTTTTTTAAAATATCTGCTGTTGTCTCTGCAAGATCTGGAGTGGTACATCTCACTGTTGTAACCTTTGGAGTAGTTAAAAATACTTCGTCATATCCATCAAACCCCGATATAAGAATATCCTCCGGTACAGAATAACCGTTCTTCTGAATGACATCACAAACATTGATGGCCATAATATCATTTGCACATATTATTGCATCAGGTATATTTCCAGATTGGATTAGTTTCTCTGTCTCTTCCCTTGCAGGGCCAGCCCAAAACTGACCATAGCTGAGCATACTTTCTTCAAATGTGAAACCATACTCCGCTATAACCTTTTTAAAAATTTCTATTCTTTCTTCTGAAAATGGATTATCTGGAATTCCTGCCATTATGTGAGGTTTTTTAATCTCTCTTTGGCTCATGACATGACGAACCACTTCCTCAAAACCTACACCATAATTAAATCCCACATTATAGACCCCTTCGTAATTACCATCAACAATTACAACAGGTTTTTCATATATCTTAGCTGCACTTATTATCTTATTAGTAATGGAATGACTCTTTATCTTCTCATCCATAATTACAACCGCATCTATAAATTTATATGGAATAATATCAAAAACGGCAGTCTCTGAAGAAATTTTACTATCATCCCAGTAAAGATCGGAATTAATAGTAAAAATGAGTATCGCGAAGTTTTCCCTTTTTAGATACTCATTTAACTTTTCTATAAATCCGCAGACTTGTGAGTCGTATATACGAGAAGTACATAATGCAATTATCTTTTTATCTGTTTTCATAGATGGAAATGTCCTTAAAAAAACTTTACTTAATAATTCTCATTATCCCTGTATAAAAACCCTTTAACCAATTAAATTAAAATAAACTAACTATGTTTATAATATACCATATTTTATATATAGGTTACACCTTCAAATTAATTCAAATTAAAATACTTAGATATTTTGTCGAAGTATAAGTATATCAGTCAGATATAGTTAGAACTATCTCAAACTCTGTACTAACTGTTGTATCTGGCGGTATACTCTGTCTTATAACTCTTCCTGTTTCAGCATATTCATCTTCTTCATATTCTAAAACAATATTAAAGAAACCTAAGTCCTTAAGTTTTTTCTTAGCACTATCCACATCCAGTCCAACTACTTCCGGCATATATAGATGCATAAGCTTATGCTCTTCTCGTCTAAGCACAACCTTAACTATCTCAGGATAGTTATTAATTCTGCATGGGAAGAGACTATTTCCAAGCCCTCTACTGATGATCATAGTAGTATCCCCAGAAGTATGTTCTCCTTCACAAAGTTCAGGAAAGAAATCAATATCTGCAGAAACTAAACCACCTTTTCCAGGAATAACAATCTGTCCTCCATGATTATGTCCCACCAATACCAGATCTGCTCCTGCTTCTTCATAATATCTAAGGTAATCCGGCTCGTGCGCTAACATCACCACAAGTCTGTCATCTGACACATTTACAGTACTTTTATTTGCAGTATTATCTAAAGTATTACTCGAAGCATCACCTGAAGTATTAGTAACATTCAACTGCACTTCTGAATCTGCATTATCCAAATGGAGTTCTATCGTGCTACCAAGCTTTTCATCTGATACACCTGCAAGAGTATAGCCATCCATATCTACCGTAGTATCATCTATATAATTTACTCCATATCCTTCTATGGTTTTTATATATTCTTCATATTTTGCTTTATTTCTATTGGAGAGCCATACCTCATGATTACCTGTAATATAATAAACAGGTGCTATCTTAACCGCTCCTTCAAAGAAGATTTCAGTTGGCTTATAATTTGTATGTGTAATATCTACCGCATCTCCAGTAACCACAATAATATCAGGATCTGCCTCCTTAATCTTGTCCAGAAGATATGATTCGTCTAAACCAAAAGTCTGGTTATGCAGATCAGAAATCTGTACTATAGTATATCCATCTAATTCAGCTGGAACTTCAAAGCTACTATATTCATATTCAGTTGTCACCAGATGATAATTGTTATACAGAAAGTACCCCATAAGAGCAGTATATAGAACCACTAAAACAGGTACAGTTATACGAAATTTATTTTTTCTGATCTTATGACGAAAGATAAGCATTCCAAGTATAGCGCCGTAGGCACCACCAAGGACAGCCACAAGAATCAATCTTGATTCTTGTATCCTGAACTTCTCCTTTTCTGCTTTCTTCTTATCAACTCCATACAGAATAAAAGCCAGGATATTTATGATTAACATATAGTATATTAGTAACATTTTTAGTCCCTTTTTTACTGTTTTTTTCTTTAAATTTATAGCATAGCCAAAACTCAAAATGACAAAATCAGAAAGTGTTTTAGTAAAAATACATTAGTAAAACACTTCCTGATTAATGATACTTTATTCTATTCTAGGTGTCAAAATATCCTTTTGACATCATATGGCAGTGAACCCATTTTATACATCTAAAATTTACGAACCAGTAAAGTCATACTTTCTCACTCCCAGCATCCAAAACTTATAGCTAAGGTAGAAGAATACTACTCCAATTACTGGAGACAACCATGAAAGAACAGGAACGCTGTCTGGTGTTACAAATACAAGACTAGGATAGTATGCCACAAATGCAATAGGAATGATAAATGTAAAAATAAACTTAAACACTCCATTAAATATGCTGGCAGGATACTTTGCGAAATCCTTAAACCGGAACATTATAACCATTACATAACCAGAATTAATGATCCAGAAACATGTAGCTGCTGCTGCATTCATGATTGCAATCATAAAGAGCGATGCTGTCATCAGGAAAAGTATAGCCTGAGCAAGGGTCACCGGAGTTACCGGGATACCAATATGATACCAGGCATAGATAAATGTTCCTAATCCAAATGCGAACTGTCCTAACCCCTTAACATCAAATACCTCAGAAATAAAATAGAAAAATACATTTATTGGTCTGAAGCAGTACTTGATAAAGTCCCCTGATCGAACCATAAATCTTAGATTCCAGTTGTTATCAAAGAAACACTGTACAGGTGTAAGTGCTATAAGCGAGAACCCATATAGAAAAAGCATATGATAATAGTCCCAGCCATTTATACTTGGAAAGTTATGAAATAAGATCATAAAAGTTACAAATCCAGACAAATTCGTCATGATCATTCCAAAGGTTGAAATGATGAAATCAGCCCTGTAACTCATTTTACTTTTTAAATCCTGAATGAGAATTTTTCTATATATTGAGAGATAGAATAGAAAGCCTCTCTTCTTTACAACTTGTTGCATAATTCATTTCTCCTAAGAAACCAGTAAATACTAATAAATCACTAATTATTTTTTAACCACCATTCACTGTTATCCTCTTAACAGCATGATTCCAAAAAAGATTTCCAGCTATGGTAAGTACGATGCACCACGCCAACTGGATTCCAAGTAAAGGAAGAAGTCCCTCTATGCTATCAGAACCATTTTTCTTAAGCAATATGGATAATGGAATATCATACACTGCTCTAAATGGCAGATATTCTACCACTTTTCTAAAACCTTCCGGAAAAAAAGCAAGAGGGATAGTTGCTCCTGACAGAAGAAGAACTATAGTTTCTTTTACAATATTTATTCCCCATGTTGATTCTGTGTAAAGACAAATTGGTGCCACCAGCATCTCTATATTAAAGTTGATAATAAGTGCCAACACAAGCGATACTATAAACGCCAGACAATTCCAACCAATTGGAACCGCTCCCTTAGTCACCCACATAACCACCAGGAAAGTTGGAATAAATGTAAGGATAAATAATATCACATGCGAACCTGAATAACTCCAGAATGTGTACATTCTATATTTCATCGGTTTCAGCAGATGCATGATGATCTCACCTGACTGTATTGCTCGACTCATATCCCAAACAATAAACATTTCCAGGAAATTAAAGATTGAAGTTGCCAGGATCAGATAGATCATGGTGTCGTAAAATGTCATTCCATTCACCACATCTGTTCCACCAGAATCATATATTGCTTTCCAAAGGAAATATACAAGAGCAAGATATATAAGATTACCAAAAAGCGTTACTGCAGTACCAAGTCTGAACTGAAGTGACTCGATTATTCCCGCTCTTGTAAGTGCTGTTACTCTTCTAACGCCTTTCATGATGCTTTGCTCCCTTCATATATTTTTCTAATAACCTCTTCCGTTGAGATTTCCTCAAGCTGAATATCCTTAATCTTATGCTTCTTCTGAGTTTCCTGAATCACATGCATAACATCTGTCTTCTTCTCATCGATAACCTGTTCGTCCCAGGAACCATTTTCCAGACGCATACGAAGGGTTCTATAGGAACCAAAATAAGTTTTTAAGTGTTCTATATCATTGTCATAGATTTTCTTACCTTCATCTATGATGATTATCCTTCTACAGAGTGCATCCACATCACCCATGTCGTGGGTTGTCAGAATGACCGTAGTCTCCTTAACCTCGTTAAGCCCCCGAATCAGTTCTCTTATCTTTGCCTTCATAGAAACATCCAGACCTATAGTCGGCTCATCCAGGAAAACAATTCCAGGATTATGGAGAAATGCTGCAAGTATATCACTAAGCGTTCTCTGTCCGAGAGACATCTGTCTAACAGGTTTATGAAGTATAGGCTCAATATCAACCAGCGAGCTATAAAGCTCCAGCATATCTTTATAATCTTTATCTGGAACCATATAGATATCTTTAAGAAGTTTAAAGGATTCTATAAGTGGCAAATTCCACCAAAGCTGACTTCGCTGTCCAAAAACCACTCCTATATTCTCAGAATTACGAGTTCTATCTTTATATGGAACAAGTCCATTTACCTCTATGGTACCCTTCGAAGGTTCAAGAACTCCAGTCATCATCTTGATAGTAGTAGATTTACCTGCTCCATTAGGGCCAAGATAACCAATAATCTCTCCCTTTTCTACTGTGAGACTTACATCATCTACTGCCTTAACTATCTTATAATCTCTAGAAAAAAGATCCTGAAAGCTACCCTTAAGTCCCTCATGACGATTCAAAACCTTAAATTCTTTGCTCACATTTTTCATTACTACTACTTCTCTTGACATTCTTAAGACCTCCTGTCTTGATTTATCTTCCAATAACAAGTATATTGTATATAAAAAGGGAATAATAGGTTAAAATCAGTATATTTTTATAACTATTTTGCATGCCTGTGTAATATTGTTATTGTTTTATAGATTCAAATATAATATTGTTATGATAAAGTTTTAAGGGAGATATTCATATGAAACGAGAACTCATGGGACTCATAGTAAAGCGTGAGGATGGCTCTGAACAGGTCAACTATGATGAAGATACATTTCCATCATATATTTATGACGGATGGATAAAGCCAAATGTAACCTGGGAGAAAGTGCCTCATTTTCATGAGGATATTGAACTGGTTACTGTTAAGACTGGAAAGATGGCATATTCCGTAAATGGAAAACTAGTCACTCTGAATGCCGGAGATACTATATTTGTGAATTCTAATCAGATTCATTACAGTTTAGCTCTGGATAATACCACCGCCACATATGTAATATTTATTGTTCATCCCAGCATTCTCAATTCTTCAGTAGCTGTCGAAATGCAGGCTCTTCAGCCTATACTGAACAATCCAAACTTAAGCTATCTTCGTTTTAGAAATATAAATGAAAATACTAAGGATATCCGAGATATAATGCTCACCCTTCCAAACAGTCGAAGAAATCCATTTCAGATTACTAAGAAGCTCTTTGATATATGGGAAGTTATATTAACTCAAAGCATACACTACGGTATGGTCAGTGAAGATGTCCAGACAGATATACACACCAAGTCATTTAAAGCTATGATGTACTATATCCAGCAGAATTATACAGAACCAATCACCTTGGATGATATTGCGAATAGTGGAAATATAAGTAAGTCTCTCTGCAACAAAGTCTTCCATAAATTCGTGGGAGAGAGTCCAGTGAACTATGTACTTAATTACAGAGTAAGAAAGGTGGCCGAACTTCTTCGAACCACCTCTTTACCTCTTTCTGAAATTGCATCCCAAACGGGATTTAACGGGACAAGTTACATGTCCGAAATGTTTAAGAAATCATTTGAATCTTCCCCTAGGGACTATAGAAAAACCTGGGCAAATAATAACGAATCATAATTCAAATTCCAGCCCGTAATATTTTTCTTATAGATAAGTCACTCCTAAAATAAGATATTCTAGAAATATAGGCATGAGTCATCAATATCCTCAACTTTAGCAAATCCTGTACAGCTCATAACGAAGCGGAGTTCTTTTTGAACTCCCTTCAAGAATGTCTCAACTCCTTCAACACCATTTTCCTCAAGAGCAGGAAGCATTGATCTTCCTACTGCTGCCGCATCTGCTCCCAGGGCAATTGCCTTATATACATCCGCTCCACTAGCGATTCCACAATCAACTATGATCTTCACATCACGACCATCCAGAGCCCCTTTGATTTCAGGAAGCACTCTCATCGGTGGAACAGCATATGGAAGTCGGCCATGATGATGACTTACAATAATCGCCTTAGCTCCGATGTCGGCGCATTTGACTGCATCCTCTGCACTTAGAACTCCCTTAACAACAAATGGAAGTGTGGTGGATTCAACATATCTTTGAAGCATGTCTGTTGTCTGCACAGCCATCTTCTCTCCAATAACCACATCCTCTCCCTCTTCGCCGAAGATATGATCGATATCCATTCCAATTCCAAAGGCTCCATTTTCCACTGCAAACTGCATCTGGTCCTTTACCTTGCCCTTATCAGCATAAGGTTTAACAATACGAATTGTCTTCGCTCCCGTTGCCAGGATCTTGCTGAAGTCATCATTCTCCATCATTCCCACAAAGTTAAGAATGTTCATCTCCTTTGCTGCTATAGAATATTCCTCAAGTCCAGTCTTCTCTCGTCCATTATAGTTCTTGAGATGAGAAAATGCAGGCGTCATAACAGGCATATCAAATGTCTCGCCTAAGAATTCCATAGTTGTATCTGCAACGACTGAATCAATCAGTCTTTCACTTATAAGAATACTGTCCATGTAACGGGCAGTGATTTCATTTGCATCAGATAATCTTTTATACTCCATAGTTACCTCCACTACTTAAAGCTTTAATGCTATGAACTATATTTCGCATCCCATAATGCCACTAGTTCACAAGTCCCTGTACATATTTAAGATATTTAATATAATCTTCATCCGTTTCCAGATGCTCCACAATTATTGGCATATCCTTATCTATCTCGTCCATCTTCTTAATGTAATACCCCAGCGGAAATTCACCGCATCCTGGAGCACATTCTTCCAGCTGAAGTGTATACTCCTCCTTAAGATGAATGTCCTTGATATGACAGCTTCTTATTCTTTTACCTAGAAGCTCTGCGCACTCATCCACAAACTCTTCTGAATTAAAGTACCTGTCAGCTGAATTTGTCATGTTGATAATATCCAGATGAACTGCAAATCTTTCTCTATCAACTTCATCTATAAGTTTCAGATAATCCTTTGGTCCTGTTGGAATCATCCATGGCATTGGCTCCAGAGTAAAGAAAGTATTCTTCACATCTGCTCGGTCAATAATCTCCTGAACCATCTTAACTGTTTTCTGCCTTGCCTCAGCCGTAAAGTTCTCTCTATAATGACCGTCCCATCTCGGGCCAAATGCGCCAGCTACATTTACTGCACATCTTGCTCCTAGATAATCCGCCAGTTTAAGCTGTTCCACACAATAGTCCATGTTCTTCTTTCTTTCGTCAGCATCAGGAGAAAGTGCATTTCTCCATATTCCAATCTCCGCAATCAAAAGTCCATGATCCTCTGCTGCCTTTTTGTAACGGTCAATCCTTTCAATAGGTTCATCACTTTGAACTGGAAAGACAACTGATCCACATCCCAGCGCCACTTGTCTTTCTGCCCATTCATCGGCTGACTCATGTGCCAGAGGTGATGATGTACCAAATCTCATATTTATCCCCTTTCTAAATACAACCTCAAAAAGATAAATTATTCACTTAATTGATCATAAAGTTTCTTTGTATCTTCTTTTGTCACATCGTTAATATAATATATTTCATCTGAAGTCTGAATTCTGATATAGCAATCAGCATCATAACTTAGATATACCTTAACATTCTTATCATCTCCTGCTGCAAAGTTTCCCTTATACAGTTTGTCCGTGGCAGCTCCTCCAAGCTTGATAAGTGATAATCCTTCAAGAGTATCCACATATTTCACAGACTGAATGTCATCTATAGCAATCTTATATTCATCCCTGAACTGATGGCATATCACCTTTCCATCTTCGACTCTTGTATCAAGAGGTGTAGTGGCAAAGATTCCCGCATAAACAAGTGCGCCAAATGTTCCAATGGTTACAAGGGCTATAATTCCAGAGATAACCTTTCCCATAGGATGGGCCATATTAATGGTGGAACCAATTCCTACTCTCTTCTCAACATTAAGTCTGGCATCCTTAGGATTATAATAGAAAAGGCCGTAAACCCAATAGTCATCATCATCTTCTTCAAACTCATTTTCAGTTTTATAGTGTTCTTTCAGCTTTGATGTCTTTTGAGCCACATTTGCCATGAGAACAATCAGAATCAGAAGCCATAAAACCATACCCGCTACCATTCCAATCTCACCAAATGCTACTATTACGGCAATAATTAACAGCACTCCCAAACCAGAATTAAGCCAGCATGCCTGAAGCCAGAAATCGCTCCATATCTTCTTCTTGGCACGGTTATAATTTGCATTTACATCGCTTTCTTTGGAAATGACTTCATTTCGCATATCATCTGTCATTTTAGCTATGAATATAAACAGTATCCCCTGAAACAGAAATACGCCAGCACTTATGCTGGCTGCAAATGTCTCCTGGAATATATTATTTCCCACACTGATGATCTTCAGATCATATAATAACGCAAAAATCGTTCCTAAAAACATAATAACATTAGGAATGATAAGCGCCGGCATATTCAGAGTATGGGATGAACTGATGCTTTTCAGATCAGCTGCTCTCACATTTTCATTTGATGCAAGCCCCAGCTCCCTCTTAAAACTCTTCAGTTCACTGTTTCCCTTTACATACGGTAAAGTCATAACCATAAGTGCAATAAAAATATACACCGTATATCCGATCATCTTAACCATAAAGCTAGGAATAAATACCATAGCTGTGGCTAGGACACAAATTGGAATCAGAATACATGTTGCCTGTTTTCTTATTCTCTGCACTATCTCATCCACAGTTTCCTCATTTTCTTTTGTAGAAAAAACTGCTCGATTTCTCACACCAAAAATTATTTTCTTATCCTGCCAGTTTTTTGGATATTGCAGGAAATACATTATTATCACAAATGGAACCAGACATATAAACATTACAAGTCCCAATAACATACTCATATTTTTTTCCTCTCTTGATAGGACCCGCATCGATCTAACTCGATCAAACTCAATCTAACTCAATTAATCTTAATCAGTTTCAATCAACCAGGTCACCATCACCTAAATATTTTATCTAATATCTTCTAAGTTTAGTAATACATTTTAGTAATACTCATCTATCAGTTTCTTGATTTCATTTTTCGAAACGCCCGAAAGCCGAGCCTCGGAGACAATCCTTCGAAGCTCGACCTTATTCTCATCACTTATTACGCCAGACTGCTGTATCTCAGCACGGACCCTGGCACCGTTTTTTCTGTCAGTGGTTATATAGCCTTCATTCTTCAGCATCTGATAAGTCTTGCTGACGGTCATGGTATTTATACCGATTTCCATGGCCAGTGCCCTTACCGTTGGAAGTTGTTCACCGGGCTTTAGTTCACCACTCGATATTCCCATAACGATCTGATTTCGTATCTGCTGGTATATAGGAATATCAGAGTATTCATCTATCTTGATTACCATACTGGTTCCCTTCTATTACAGATTTTATACAAATTTTAAGAAATTTTATTAGTATTTTTACTAGATTTTTGTATCCTGATTTAATATTTTTAAATCCTTTAGCATATTTCATTTACTCATTTGAAGCATTTTTTTTGATAACCATCATACCCATTATCACTGCAGTAAGAATTATTGGAATACCTGAAATCAGAGCCAGATTTCCTGGTCCTAAAATAGTAAGCTTTTCTATCTTATCAAAATGCTCTCCATTTAGAACCATATTATACATTGTAAAGGCAGCATTTATTGCACCATGAAGTAATGACGGATACCAGATACATTTTGTCTTATCATAAATTATCTCATGAAGTATTCCTAGTGCTGTACAGGTTAGTGTGAATACCACTATCCCAAGAACTGGAGCTCCAAAATAATTAAATCCATAATTATGACCACCAATAGCTATAGCAGGGTAATGGAAACCTGACCAAATAAGTCCACCGATTATCCAACCCTTCACCTTTCCAAACCCCTTTGTCAGTTCCGGATATAGAAATCCTCTCCATCCAGCTTCCTCTCCCACAGAAATAAACATATTTATAAATGGTGCTTCAATCATGGCCTGCAACATGGTAATTAACACCACCGTTGTCATACTCATACCTTTTTCTTCAAACAAATTCGTGACAGCAGCTGTATCCATTCCCATACTTTCATAATACTTAAGGATATATGAGCCATCCAGGGCAAAAAGATCAGGGAAGACAGCGAAGAAGCAAAGGAATCCAAGAATTGTCATAACCATAGGAGCTATAATACTGAAGAAGATCCATTTTACATTCCCCTTAAATTTTGGTTTCCATCCCATCCCTTTAAGTCCATGATTAACAATCAATGTGGCAATCATAGGTGTAAACATCATAATACTAAGTGTGCCATTAAAGAACATGAGCCCCTTCATAGGATCATCACATGTTCTCCTATAGAAACCTGCCAGTGCTGATGGAATCCATGCAAGAATATATACTATAACAACAAACTTTATTACTTTTTTCTTATCCATTTTCTCAATATCCATTTTCTCAATCTTCATAATATTATCATCCTTTTAAACTATTGTCATTATTACGGCATTACGAACTCTATTCCTTTAGCTTCGTTCTTAAAATGCTACAATATAGAAGCAGACTTAAAATAACCAGTGCTAATGAAAATCCAGCATTTAACAAAACCAGCCCTGTCCCTGTCAATATCATCGATTCCATACAAGCTATTAATACAGGAAGTGTTCCTACCAAAGAAAGTCCAACAGCTGCACTTTGTTTAACCACTTCAACCTCATTTCCCCAATCAAATTTTGGAAATTTCAGATTTAAAAACAGTCCAAAAAGTATTGAAAAAACTATTGTTAGTCCAGGAATTAAAATGAGCCAGATTCTTTCCAAAAAGCCTGCATTTACCGTGAAGAGCATTATTATCTCGGAAACTATATAGAATGGAGCAATAAATATCATATTGAAAAGCAGCTTAGCTCCAAGAATTTCTTTCGCACTTATAGGAAGTGTTCTCATAATCCACCAGTTTTTTCCTTCCATTGATACCGATGAAGCCGAGATTGTCATCATGCAATATATAAGTGCAATAAGAAATGGAATACTATTATATACATTAAGCTCCACAGGAAGTTTTCCTGCACTCGCCACTATCTTGTTAAGATCAATAAATCCTAAAGCCACAGTTAAAGCTACTGCCATAACCGGACCAATTATAGTATTTGAAACATAAATCCCAGAAGAGAAATATCTGGCTGCTTCTTTCTTAATTAGAGCCGTAAGAACCGACTGCTTCTTAAGTTCTTCTATTCTGTACTCTTTATGGTTCTTTGTAACAAAAAGTCTTTTTGATATACTAAAGAAATTCTTTCCTATAACAATTACAGTTGGCACCATTACAGCCAGGGAAATCAGCGCATATATCAGAATGCCACTCAGTCCACCCTTCTGGAGTACAGCACTAAGTGGTTTCACTAGCGGAAATGCTTTTTCCAGACTAACCATCTTCTCCCCAATCATAGCAGCCATCTCTAATTTCATCTGCTCATCCATTTCCTTCTTCTCACTTACAGAAATCCCTGTCGTGAGACCAGTCTTAGCAGAAATCACTCCACTAAAAGCAAATGAGCCTAATACGATAATCAAAACCAATACCACTTCAGTTAGAACCTTATGACGATTCCTAGCAATTACGGCAGCAAAGAATATTCCAATCCAGGAGGCAATAGCTGTCGGAAGAATTGGTGATATGATGCAAACTATAAGAATAGAAATATAGAATACCGCTCCACATCCAGTCATAATTCCGTATACAAGAAATGCAGGAATTATAACCGCTAAACCAACTATCATATTATCAAAATATAATCTAAATACTCTTGAAGCAGCTAAATCCACTCCACTTAATGGGAAGGCAGAAACCAACTCCAGATCGCTCTCTCTATAGATTGTTGACTTTGCTCTATAGATTCCAACAACTAGATTCATAGCAAAAGCAGATAAGAAGAAAAGAATTGGAATATACTCTGCTGTTCCCAACACCGCCAGCATAATTGCCTGTCCTGCAGTATATCCTGCAAGGCAGATATATAAAAATATCAGCATTCCAAATATAAAACCCTTCTGCTTTTTTGCAGTAGGATTTTTCACCTTGCGTAGTTCATTTATTCCAAGGAAATTTACTAATTCATATTTTGAAAGAGTTACTAATTTCATCATAAAGCCTCTAAACTATTTATTACTTTAAACATTCTCCATAAAGAGTTCTTCAAGGGACTCTCCCTCTTTAACTACTTCATTCATTAATCCGCTGGAAAGAATCTTTCCACTCTTTATGATTGCTACCTTATTACAAAGTTTCTCCGCCACCTCAAGCACATGTGTCGAGAAGAATATTGCATTTCCATTTGCTGTCATCTCCCTCATCAGCTCCTTTAGGATAAATGCGGCCTTAGGATCAAGTCCTACAAAAGGCTCATCCATAATTAGAAGCTTAGGACTATGAAGTAAAGCAGATATGATAACCAGCTTCTGCTTCATGCCATGTGAATATGAGGATATAAGATCTCCCAGTGAGGAAGTAATCTCAAACTTATCTGCCATTTCAGATATTTTTGCCTCACGCTCCACAGCTGAAACTCCATATATATCTGCCACAAGCTGAAGATACTGAATACCTGTAAGGAATTCATATATATCCGGATTATCAGGAATATATGCTATCCTACGCTTAACCTCCATAGGATCATCCTTTATATTGATTCCATCAATAATTACCTCTCCACTATCAAACTCATGAATGCCAGTTACTGCCTTAAGTAGTGTAGTCTTACCCGCACCATTAT
Organism: uncultured Lachnospiraceae bacterium; assembly: GCA_946538525.1. Lineage (GTDB taxonomy): Bacteria > Bacillota > Clostridia > Lachnospirales > Lachnospiraceae > Eubacterium_Q. The sequence goes on along the minus strand of CAMNGU010000001.1, from coordinate 19,556 downwards.
GTCCGATAAATGCATATATATCACCAGGTTCTACAGTAAGCGAAATCCCGGATACACCCTTATCCGTCCCCTTATAATGTTTATCTAAATTTCTGATCACCAACATAGCAGTGAACCTCCTTATCAAAAACAACTCTAATTTTTCAAATTATGTTTGTATTATTTGTATTACTTTTGTATCGTTTGTATTACTCGTTGTAATACAGATAATACATCAACCTATTTTCCTTGTCAATATATTTTCGTTATTTATCTTCACAATCACTGTAAGCCCAAATATTTTTATTCTTTCTATACAATCCTCTTGCGCTGAAAAGTATCATAGTATATCATAAGCAAGGTTATGTTATTGTAGATAGAAGAATTACACTTTCCGAGGTTAAATATGCTTAGAAAAACTCTTGAGGAAATGGAGGCTGACTCCAGAGAAAAATTAATAGTTGATATCCGAGATACAGAGGAGAATTCTGTGGAGGCCTATCCATCTTCAGTTAATATCTATATTGAAGAAATAAGCTCCGATGATTTTGGCGTGTCCGCAGAACTGACAGAAAGCTACTGCCAAAAGCTTATAGATAAGCTAAATGAAACAACTGGCACAATTCTTTCAAAGGAAATTCCTATCTATCTCATTTGCTATACAGGCCTTAAGAGTGACATTGTTGCCGATAAGCTTCAGTCTAAAGGATATGAATGCTACAGCCTGGATGAAGGTTACAGATGCATAATGAGAAGAAATGTTCAAGCATATCTTCAAAAATCTGAAGAGGTTGTAACGAAGAATAACGAGCAATATATCAAGGATGTTGAAAGAAGCCTCGTAAAGAAATTCCGTAAAGACATCTGGTGTAAATTTACAAAAGCAATAAATGAATATGAACTGATTCAAGACGGTGACAGAATTGCAGTATGTATATCTGGCGGAAAAGACTCCATGCTTATGGCTAAACTATTCCAGGAGCTATACCGCCATGGAAAAAAGAATTTTGAAACTGTATTCTTAGTAATGAATCCAGGCTATAACGATATGAATTACCAAGTCATTTTGGATAATGCTAAAAAACTCGGTATTCCTATTGAAGTATTTAAGACAGAAATCTTTGACTCTGTGGCAGAGGTCGGAGATAATCCATGCTATCTCTGTGCAAGAATGCGAAGAGGCTATCTCTATAGCCAGGCTAAGGAACTGGGTTGCAACAAGATAGCTTTGGGACACCACTATGACGATGTAATAGAAACGATTCTTATGGGCATGCTATGGGGTGGCCAGATTCAGACCATGATGCCTAAACTACACAGTACCAATTTTGAGGGAATGGAACTTATCCGCCCTATGTACCTTATACGCGAAGAAGCAATTATCAGATGGAGAGACTATAATAATCTCTACTTCATCCAGTGTGCATGTCGTTTTACAGAAAACTGTGCATCCTGTGGTGGAACTGGAAAGGGATCCAAAAGAGCTGATATCAAAAAGCTTATCAGCCAGCTTGCAAATGAAGATCCTATTATCGAGAAAAATATTTTCCGAAGCGTTGAAAATGTAAATCTGGCAACTGTAGTTGCATATAAGCAGGACGGTGTGAAACATCATTTTCTTGAAGAATATTAATTTTCATATTTATTCTAACAAAAAAGCTGAAGTCTTAACTGGTTGTTAAAACTTCAGCTTTTACGCATATTAAACGATTAACTGGATTATATTTTAAAATTCGAATTACTATCAGATATTCCATATCTAGCAATTGCAATTATCACAAGCACTGTTGCCACAAAAAGGAATGGTGAAGCCGCAATCGATATTACACTTTCTACAGAACTTACTGCAACTAAAGACTCCTGCCCATGTCTTGCATATATCCGCTTTTCTAACATACCAGCAAATACAGAAATAAATCTAAAAACTGAGAAAAATATAAACATGATTATTCCAACTGTCCGCCTGTTATCATCCTTATTTGTTTTCATCACAAATAAGAATACTGCAAACATAATAAGAATTAATAAATTCACAAAAAGAGTTACTGGAATTACTGTCTCAGTAATCTGCGAAGGTGTAAACGCTTTACAAAATACCCTTTGACCTATAGTTATGATCAAAATAAGTAAAAACGCAAATCCATACAGCGCTACTCCTACTATCATAGGAATCTTAATTTCTTTTGCTAACATATTTCTGCCTCCTATTTCACTCAGTTTGTCAGCCAGGTTATCTCAACAAAACCTTTAGTATTATACATTTTTCTAGAATAGATTTTCAAATAAATCACAAATAATTCATAATGAACTTCTTTTACCACATACTTATTTTCTTTCTTCAAAATAAAGTGTATAAGGTTCATCCTTAACATCATATAGTGGAATCAACTTGAAGTTCTTCTTCTGTCCTTTAGTTCTATAATTATTCTGTAACCATACAAAGGTGTCATAAGTTCTTTCTGAAACCTTATCTAGAAATTCAGATGGATTATCGAAGTCACCATTTATCACATCCACATCCTCTGTAAGTCCGGCAAGCACTATAGGACCATCCACAAAAGCTGCCTGATATGGCATATCTGGTAACCTCTCAACCTTGATTTCTGCTGGAAGATAAATCTCGATCACATCTCCTGACTTACATTCATCTACCGTAATATATTTCTCATTTAAATGTACTCTATCTGTTTCTTCCCCATTAACTATTACCTGAGGTTCATCTGCTACCCACGCTGGTTTTCTAAATGAAATAGAGATTTTTTCTTCTTTTTTCATAGTTAATTCTTTCATAGTTAATTCTTTCATAGTTAATTCTTTCATAGTTAATTCAAATCTCATCTTCCATCTATTCTTTTCATTTTCAGTGCTCTCATCAAATAGAGTTACAACTTCATCTCCCTTAAGTATTAGAGATTGTAGCAACTCTATCTCCACATCTCCCACTAAACCTGATAATCTGGATGGAATGTACTGATTCACATATAGTGTCTCTGAGTCGTCATCTGCTAAATATATTAATTCCGGATATCTGGTTTGAGACTGTATCATAGTTCCCTGGCAGCACCAGAAATCATTTCGCTTAGTCGCCCACTTCTTCTTTGCTCCAGTTGTAAGCGGAAGGAAATATGTTGGCATTCCTGTTTCAGCATTTTGCTGAGCCAGGAACCCATTGTATATACATTTCTCAATATAGTCTTCATACTCCGAATCCCCGGTCCATTTAAATAGATACTGAGCCACTCGAACCATGTTAAAAACTGTGCAGAATTCCTGTTCCCTGTCACCACGGTACTCGCCCATCTTCTTAGGTGGAATCCAGAACTCACCACCATTTGCGCCAGTGGTTGCGTACATACCTCGATCCGTCACTGCACATTTCCAGAAATTTTCAACTATCTTCTTCCAGTCTTCATCGCCTGTTAGCTCATACATTTTAGCAGCGCCATGAATAATAGGAATACTTGCATTTGCATGGTCATCAGTAAGACCATCTTTACCCTCACGGAGCAGCTTAAATAATCCCTGATCCTTATAAGTATCTGCCAACGCTCTACATCTTTCATCTCCTGTAACCATAAATGCATCTGCCCAGAGTTCAAGCATTCCAGCCTGTTCCCCTTTATATATGGCTTCAGGACATCTCTTCTTCATATCTTCAGTCCAGGCTGTGAACCAGTCCGTCATTCCTGAAAATATAGTAAGAGCTTCTTCATTCTTTGTATACTTATAAGTATCAAGCAGCCCCATAAGAAGTTTATGAATTGTGTATTGTGGAGACCAGATATACCTATCTGTGGTCAGAACTTCAAAATACTTTTCAGGAATCGGTCCGACCCATTTTCCACCATTTAACTCCTGGCATTTATGGAGTTCAGAGATAATATGCTTTAACTTTGCCTCAAGAAAGATATCACCATCATTCGCCACCAAAGCTGCAACTGCAGACATATAATGTCCCAGAAAATGTCCTCTCAACTGACAGGTAGGTGCTTCCCATCCCCAATGAAGATTTGCCTTTGTTGGATCCTCCAAAGTAAAAAGACCAGGCATAATAACTCCAGCTTCAAGATAGTAATTCTGAAGCAGGCATGTATCGTCTAATTCCTTTAAATATTCTTTATTTATATCCATTCTCTTACGGAAAAGTCCTTCCGTAACTTTTACTTCTTCAATAGAAAAAAATCTTTTCATGTTTATCCCCCAAGATACTGCTAAATAAACTGATTTATAAATCTCATTTTCAATTTTTGCTTATCCGAATTCCTGTATTAACTCTTCTTTTATTTCTTTAAAATCAACTACTATCTTTCCGTCATATATTTCAATTGGAACTTCATCATCAAATGTATAGATATTTGCTAGATCCATATTGTTAAAGAAATATTTGATTATGTAATACTTATCCGGATCTATAATCCAATACTCCTTCACTCCTGCATTCATATACTTATTGAGCTTCAGTGTCATATCCTTTCTTCGCGTCGAATTGGATAACACCTCAACCACAAACTCTGGAGCACCGTGAGTTCTATTCACATCCTTAATCATGTCCTTCTTACAAAGAATAAACAGATCAGGCTGAACGATGGTTTTCTCATCATCATCCAGTTGTACATCAGATGGTGCTATATAGACCTTGCATCCACCTTTATTTTTCTTTATCTGATTTTTAATCTGAAAAAGCATCTCGATCAAAATGGTCTGATGAATCTTCGATGGAGATGCCATGTCATAGAAGAATCCATCGATAAGCTCAACCTTAATATCATCCGGCAGAGCTTCGTAATCCGATACAGTGTATTCTCCCGATTTTTTATCCAGAAAACTTATGATATTGCTATCAGTAATCTCTGATTTGAAACCTGATTTATTATTAGATTTTTTATCAGACTTACTTATCTTTTTTCCAGAATTATATCTATTTTCCTCAGCAAGAATTCCATTGCCTGCTAGTTTTTCTAAATCATCTAATCTACTTAATACATCCTGATGATTTCCTCTGATCATTAACTCCTCAAAGCTGACAGCTCCCAGCCATCTAGGAGAACCCTGTTCAATAAATGAATCAAATGCCTTTTCCAATTCTGTCAGAGTTTTACTTCTTGGTGTTGTTATGCCTCCAAGAACCTTTTGAACAGTTGAGATTGGAACACCTGACTTCTCAGCTATCTCTTTGTAGGATAAATGGAACTCATCCCTTATGGCCTGCATAGTCTCTATCATCATAAATATCACCCCATTCATTTAATAGTGCACATCACAATATTGATATTTCTATACTATAATTATACTATTAAATGGATATTTTCTCAATCTTTTTTATCCATTTAGGTGATATTCTTTTTGTTAATAATATCAATAGTTTTTTGCAGAATCATTTATTTTTCTTATAGTTAATAACTATTTATCTCTCTTCCAGAACCTGGAAGATGTAGAACTTCAGATAGTAACTTGCCTCATCTCCAGACCAAAGAAATGGATGATCTGCAGCCTGTGTTCTGAATTCAATCTGGCGGAGTCTTACATGCGCAGCTCTTGCGGCCTGAGCAATGACCGCTGTAAATGTTTCATAATCCATGAAATGTGAGCATGAGCAGGTTGCGAAGTATCCACCATGTCTGGTGAGCTTCATGCCTCTCATATTAATCTCTCTATAACCCTTGGACGCCTGCTTGATCTTATCACGAGTCTTAGTAAATGCAGGAGGATCAAGAATTACCACATCATACTTTTCTCCCTTTTCAATAAGCTCTGGAAGAAGATCTAACACATCTGCAGTCTGAAAATGAACTCTATCAGAAAGGCCATTCATTTCTGCATTTTCTTGGGCCTGCTCCACCGCCAATTCAGATGCATCTACACCAGTAACAGAATCAGCTCCACCAAGTCCACAGTTAAGCGCAAATGAACCTGTATGAGTAAAACAGTCCAACACTCTTACTGTTTCTCCAGCTTCCTTCATTCTGCGAACCAGATTCTGCATTGCCATTCGGTTGCCCTTCTGATCTAAGAAGAAACCAGTCTTCTGTCCATTTTCCACATCCACATTGTAGCGAACACCATTTTCAACAATCTGTATCTTAGTATCAAAAGGCTCACTAAGGAATCCCTTCGTTCTAGGAAGTCCTTCCTTAAGCCTTATCTTTGCATCACTTCTCTCATAGATACCACGAATCTTTATTCCATCCTCAGCAAGAATTTCCTGAAGGTACTCTAAGATTTTTGGTTTCAGAAGATCAATACCTAGAGCAAGAGATTCTACCACCAGAATATCCTCATACTTATCAACCACTAACCCCGGAAGGAAATCCGATTCACCGAAAATGATTCTACAAGAGGAAGTATCTGTCACTGCTTTTCTATACTCCCAGGCAGCCTTAACTCTGCCGCGAAGAAACTCATCAGTAATCTCCACATCCGGTTCTCTGGTCATCATTCTTACAGTAATCTTCGACTTACGATTGATAAATCCTCTTCCCATTGGATATCCATCAAAATCTTCGACCTTGACGATCTGACCATCTGTTACATCTCCAACTATCTTGTCGATTTCATTATCATATACCCAGGAACCTCCAGCCTTAATGGTACGGCCTTCACCCTTTTTAAGCACTACTGTCGTCTGTGTTTTATCTTCAATCTCTTTTTCTTTTAAAATCTCTTTACTCATGTTTCATTTTCCTTTATAAAGCTTTAAATTACATTTTATATGACCAATAACCATTATAGGCATATTTATCACTTCCACCAATGAGGCATATATCCGACTTCTCAAAACCATAATCCGAAAAAGCCTGAATTCTTTCAACAGCATATATCGGAACTTTTGAAATGATTTCTTCACAGTCAAACATTTCAAATGCAGGTGGAATTATCAGGTCCAATATACTTTTTATATCATCTGCATTTTCATATGCACTTCCCAAATCTAAGCGAAGAAGTCCCACATGTCCAAAATCCCCATTGGGATCCCGATGGAACATTTCAATAGTTCCAACTGCCTTAGAAGTGGACTTATCTATTATAGCCCATCTTACAAAATATTTCTCCTTATATGAATAAATCCAGAAGTCAATTGCTGAATCCATCTTCTCTTTCGTTGGATAATAGAAATTATCTCCATGACAATTATCGCTATTGAAGAAGGGCAGCGCTGCTTTATCTCCATATACCATGATTAGATCGTCACTATCTTCTTTTGCAACAAATCTAAGAAACCATTTATCATTTTCAAAAGTTGGACATTTATCATATATATTACTCACTATTTTAACCTCCCAAATCACTTCTTATAATTTCTTACTATAGCCTCCGCTATACTTCTCATTTTCTCTCTAACCTCCTCTGGTTCCAGTACCTCCACTTTATCAGCAAAGGTTAGAAGCCAGGTAACCAGATTATCCAAATCAGAATAATCTTCTGTTATAAGAAGTCTTCCATCTTCCATCTCCTCATAGCAGTTCGGTCCAAACTCCTCCACCAGTCTCCATTTTAGATCCGGAGTAAACAGAGCTTTCAAATGATATTTCGCCGGAAACACTCTCTCAGCAGAAAAGTCCGGAATTGGGACATTTCTACATTCAAAACTTTTATCGGTTTCCAAAACCTTATCCATTCGATTAAGTTTAAATAAACGAAGGTCTTTCCTCTTAAGACACCAGCCATAAACATACCAATTGTTCCACTGAAATACCACAAAATAGGGTTCAATCTTTCGCTTGCTCTCTCCTTTGGGGGCATAATAATCAAAACTCAGAATATGCCTATTCTCTATAGCATCCTGTATGGTTGATATCTTCGGAGCCAGGGTTGACTTATACCAGGAAGATAGATCAATAAGAATAGAATCCTTTCCGCTTATCATCTCAGACGCGCCTGTCTGCAACTTCTCCATAAGCTGACCATAATAGCTGCTACCACTCACGCTATCCAGACTTCTCAGCCCTGCCATGATCATCTGCATATCCTTGGAAGTAAGTATGGTTCTATCCATACAGTAGCCATCCATGATTCTGATTCCCCCGCCAGTTCCCTGGGTTGTCTGAATAGGTATACCTGCTTTGCATAAATCCTCAATATCCCTATTGATTGTTCTTCGGGACACCTCAAAATGCTCCGCCAGCTCAGGAGCAGTGGTGGACTCTTTTTGCAGGAGTATTGATAATATTCCTATAAGCCTATCTATCTTCATGTAAATGAATATCCCTTTCTGATTTTAACTAATAGAACTGTCAAATAAAACTACTACTATATCTACTATATAATATCAAACACGACATAAGTATGTCATGTTATTTATGTATTAATAATTTTGGAAGAAATAAAAAGAAGCCATCTTCTGGCTCCTTAATATCTTTTATACAATTCTATTCCATTAGATTATTTTTTACAGACCTTTGTCATAGTCCTGTCCGTCCAGTTTCACTTCAACTAATTCATCTGTTAATGAATAAACCAATTTCAAGGAAAAGTAAGGTCTATCCGACTCCAGCAACTTGAAAAAAATCTTATCCCCATCCCAGATAGGAAGGTCGTAAACCGCTGACTTATCTATCCACTCCAGTTCTCCCTCGTCGCAGTCTATCATAGTTCCTTCAAAACCGGTGGCTGTGTAGAGATGCATATATTCAACCACAGAGTCCCCATAGATAAATGTAACTATTCCTCTAGCTTTATACTCTGTAAGAGTAAGCCCAGTCTCTTCCATAACCTCTCTCATAAGACAATCATCAGGACTTTCACCATACTCGAAATGACCGCCCACTCCAATATATTTATCTTTGTTAATATCATTTTCCTTTTTTACTCTATGCATCATCAAGTACTTTCCGTCCTTTTCCATGTAGCATAGGGTTGTTATTTCAGGATATTTCATACAAAACCGCCTTTTTATCTTTTTTCTTTCTCCAGTTAAAGGATTAGGTATTCCATTAGTCATTCAATTAAATCTTCATTCTAAATCTCACACCACTTTATTCTATCCCAACTGCTTTCGTCTTGCAAATACTGAACATAGAAAAAGCAATCTCCTACAAAGAAAAAAGGGCCACATTCCCCGGCACCTTCATATCGCATTCTTTTTCTCCCTCAAGGGACTCAAAACTCAAATCCATGGTATTGCCGTCATGTTCTTCAATCATTATGGTTGCCAAGGACTTTGAACATCCTGTAAGCCCCAGAATAAAGATTGCCATTAAAAGTAATATCATTATTTTTTCTTTTTCATAATTCTTTCACTCCTATAAAAATATTATATTATTCATTACATGAATTGTCATTTCCCATGAGAACAGTTTACTCCCCTTGATATTAAGGAGTCCTTAAGAACATGAAAAGAATCTCAACAAATTATTTTCCCTATACTTTCTATTTCCACACATATCCAACCTTGATAACAGTCTCAATATGGTAGCAAGCTTTGCCCAGAGACTTCCTTAGTTTTTTGATGTGTGTGTCCACTGCTCTGTCATAGCCTTCAAAGTCCATGCCCCATACCATATCTAAAAGCTGCCCTCTGCTGAGTATATTTCCCTTATGGTCAAGCAGACACATAAGAAGCTCATATTCCTTTGGTGCCAACTTCACTTCTTTTCCATCCACCGTAACATATCTTCTGGCAGGTTCAATAACAAGCTCATCCACCTGAATCTTTCCATCCTTCACCATAAGCCCGTGATATCTATTGATCATCGCATTAACTTTTGCCAGCAAAATAGTGGTGGAAAATGGTTTTGTCACATATTCATCCGCACCAAGCTCATAACCTGAAATGATATCGCTCTCATTTCCCAGGGCTGTCAGGAAAACAACCGGTACATCATATTTGCTTCGGATATATCGGCACACTTCTTTGCCGTTCCTGCCAGGCATCATGATGTCCAATATCACAATGTCATAATGCTTCTCATCTGCAAAAGAACAGGCATCAATTCCGTTATCAACTGCATCAATTTCGAAGCCATTTTTCTGAAAGAACAGAGTTAGAATATTCCGAAGAGTACTTTCATCCTCGGCAAGTAAAATCTGATACATAAACTTTATCGTCCTTAATTTTTTTCTTTAGCTTTATCTATTATAAAGTAAAATGTGGTACTATGCACATTACTTTCACAACCATATTTTGCCTTATGAAGGTCAAGTATACTCTTTACAACCGCAAGCCCTACTCCGCTACTTTCAATTCTGTCATTTCTCACTTCATTGGTTCTATAAAAAACATCCCAAACCTTATTCAGGTCCTTTCTTTCAACCACTGCCCCGTCATTGGTTATTCTAAATTCTATCCTTCTTCCCAGGTCTGAAACAGCAACACGAATGAATGAATCCGAATACTTAATTGCATTTGAAATGAAGTTGCTGATCACTATATGCATCATTTCCAGGTCAGCGCTTATAATATAATCTTCATCCTCTTTCGTACCAGAGATGGACACCTCCAGATTTTTCTCCCTGGCAAGCTCGCTCATCTGAGAGTAAATGCTCCTGGTCAGTGCAAGCAGATCAATATCTTCTCTTTGCACCTGACTTTTCCCACCACTGAGTTTAGACAGTTCTAGCAGCTTGGTTATCAAGCCGGCCATATGGTCCACTTCAGAGATTATTTTCTCAGAATATTCGTGCCTTTCGTCTTCATCTATATATTCCCAATTTTCCACACATGCCTTTGTAACAGCCAGTGGAGTTTTCAGCTCATGAGCCACGCCTCGTGTAAGTCGCTGAGACCTTATCTCAAAACTCTTCTGACTCAGGTAAAGTCTCCTTGTTGATACAATTATGAATAGTTCCATCAGAATAAATATTATCAGTGCCGACAGATAAAACTTCTTATTTTGTGCAATAGCCCTTTCAAAGGGTTTATATATAGAACAATAAGTAACCAGGATCCCCTCATCCTCTTCCACACGGAAATATATTTCTCTTGAGGTAAATATCCCCAATTCCTTTAGAACTTCTCCTCCAGATGAACTCCCAAGATTTCTGTACATTTCAACATACTCATTTGAAAGTTTTTTCGCATCATTATTTGCCTTGGTTTTTTTCGCATTTTGATTATACGGAAAGACATGGAAATCAACACTAGCCTCTCCATTTTTTATCCATTCTTCAAATGAAACAAAGTCATCTTCATTTACAAATAATGGCTGATCCCATTTTAGTTCAAGAGCATTTTCATAATTTTCGACTTTTCCCTCTCCATCATATATGAAATAATCATCAACCTTTGAGTTCTCAAAGCCAGAGTAGGAATAAAAAGACAGATCATCCGACTCGAAAATTTCATTAGAAGGAAAAGCTATCCTGGAATCATATGTGTCGTTATAGCTTGTATAAACCTGAACAATATCCCTTGATTCTGCAATAATAGAATAATCATTATTTGTATCGATTATCGCATTATACATTCCTGAATTAAAATTATCCACGTACTGATACATCTGATCCTCATAAAATGAAGAAATAAATGATTGCAACTCAAAACCTTCAATATATTCTTCCCCTTCAAATCCTTTATTCATCTCATAAAACCAATACTGAGATGAAAATGAGTTTTCAAAAAGCATATTCATCTCATCAATCTGGTCCTTCGTAACGGCACACATAATGATTGCAAACAAAACCAGCACCGCAGTAAAAAATACACTTCCAAAAATTATAAAATGTTTTTTCATAGTCGCCCCCACTTGTTTTTTACTTATTTCATTTCAAATTTCTTTTCAATCCGGAGTATAAAACGGCGATGTGTACTCTTTATGTCCATAAGAAATTGTGATAGAATAATTCCGCAGGGAGAATTTTTCAGGAGGTTAAAAGTAAATGAATAAGCATCTAACAGTTGATCCCTCCAATCGGGTTAACTTCAATAATAACGCCGATTTCTGCGTAGGAACCGGCCGTCTTGGACTTGCGCTGACTCAGGAATATCAGGAACAGCTAAAGTTCGTTCAAGATATAATCGGATTTAAGTATATTAGAGGTCATGGACTTTTCTCTGATGATGTAGCTATTTTCCATGAATACATGACTGAGGAAGGCCCAGCTGTCGAATATAATTACACTTATCTGGACCGAATATTTGATAAGTATTTGGAGCTGGGAATTCGTCCATATATCGAGTTAGGATTCATGCCATCACAGATGGCTAAAGGTACCCAGACAATTTTTTACTGGAAGGGAAATACTACCCCACCTAAGGATTATAATCTATGGAAAGATATGGTTGTTGCACTTCTAAAGCACCTTCGTGGTCGCTATGGTGAAGAAGTTCTAGACTGGCCAATAGAAGTTTGGAATGAGCCGAATCTTCCAGGCTTTTGGTACAATGCAGATAAGGACGAATACTTTAAGTTATTCAAAGAAAGCTACAATGCCATCAAAAATTATGACAGTCGCTTCAAAGTTGGTGGACCTGCTATCTGCGGCGTTATGGACGAGGAATGGATCAGAGAATTCCTTACCTTCTGCAGGAAGAATAACATTAAGCCAGATGTGGTAACAAGGCACCACTATACAGTAGAATTTCCAGAGAAACTCGGTCATTACGACTACTCAAAATTAGAAGATGTGGAAATGAGATTTGCAAATCTTCAGTCCACAAGAGATATTATTGATTCCTTCGAAGAATATAAAGATACACCAATCCATTTAACAGAATTTAGTACTTCATATACTCCACAAGGTGTCATTCACGATACTAATATAAATGCTGCATTTCTCGCAGAACACCTTTCAAGACTTGGAGATATGAATGAAGCTTATTCATACTGGACCTTTGGTGATGTATTTGAAGAAAGAGGCGTACCATTTTCACTATTCCATGGCGGATTCGGTATGGTAGCAGCTGGATGTATTCCAAAGCCTACATTCTGGACCTTCGCCTTCTATAAGCAGCTGAAGCTGGCAGGAGAAACCTGCGTAAATAGAGATAAAAATTCAGTAATAGTTAAAAACGACACTGGTTACGCTGGTATTCTCTGGAACATCGATGAAGAAGATTTTAAGATGGAATTAGAGCTTCCACTGGATTTCCAAGCAACCGAAAAAGAATATACTCTTATTACAAAAACAGTGGATGAACAGTGCTGTAATCCACTAAAGATATGGCACGACATGGGGGAGCCTACAACTCCAACCAAAGAAGAGACAAAGCTTATCCGAAGTGGAGCATTTCCACTTGTCCAAAGTGAGATTCTTTCTAACGAGGACGGAAAGCTGAATACTTCTATCTCACTTAATAGAAACGGTATAGTTTTCTTTGAAGTTAAACCAAGAGTGGCAACACCAGACCGTGGATATGATTATGAAAAAGTGATTTCATTCCACTAATTTATTCTAGGGATCCCCCAATGAGTGAACCCTAGGGTGCCAAAGTCTATTGATATTCTGATATATGCGCACCTATTTTTGCTTGCCAAGCTTAAAGGGGTGCCAAAGCATCTTGTTGTTTTCATATACGCACGCCTTTTGATAAGTTGAGGTTCCAAAAGTATCTATTGATTGCATATACGCACACATATTTTTGCTCGCCAAACCTAAAGGGGTGCCAAAGCATCTTGTTGTTTTCGTATACGCACGCTTTTCCAAGATAGTAATAGTTCATCTTGCTTTAATGTGCGTATATGAAGATGCCAAAGTAAGTTGGAACCACACCCTCCAACTTATCGTTCACAAATCAGCTTATCAAAGCAAGTTGGCACCACTTGCTTCCCTTCTCCTCCAGCTTATCGTGCATATATCAGCTTATCAAAGCAAGTTGGCACCACTCTTTCCCCTAACACACTTTTTTAACTAATTTACAATATCACCCAATGCCCTCTCTAACTTACTTCCATAACAAAAAAGCAGCTCCCTAAGGAACTGCCTTCTAGTTATCAAAAATTATTACTTCTTTTAAAGATTTTCTTTTAAAGATTTATGGAAAGGCACGGGGAATATCATTTAGGGGCTTTTCAGATTTTTAGGTCTATGTATAATACTTAAATAGTTTAATATATCTTTAAAAAATCCCCGCGCCATCACCAGCTTATTAATCTAAATCTAATACAGATAACGCATCAAGTATTTTCTTTTCATATGCTTGCTTTCCATACTCATCTACTTTTACTTTATTTCTATCACCGTGTGTAAGTACCCCGGCACCGCCAATACAACCGCCCTGGCATGCCATACCTTCTATAAAATTATTCTTGAGCATTCCTTTACTCTTCAGAATCAGAGCCTTTCTACATGCTTCGATGCCATCACACTGAATAGCATTAAGAGCAAAATCTTCATGTCCCTGTTCCTTAAGCGCTTCAGCAACCGCCTCAGAGAGTCCGCCGCTTCTGGCAAATATTCTTCCATAGTATGATGCATTATCCAGCACATCTTCCTCAAGCTCCGATACATCAATATCCTTACTATCTAAGAGTGCCTGAAGCTCCTCAAATGTCAAAACCGAATCCACATAACGATCAGCTTCTCCCTTCTTCATCTCCATCTTCTTGGCTGTACAAGGCCCTATAAATACTACCTTGGCATTCTCCTCATGTTCCTTGATGTATTTTGCAAGGGCAACCATAGGAGAAGGATTATGCGAAACAAAAGGAAGTAATTCCGGATAACTCTTTTCAATATATGAAACAAAGGCTGGGCAGCATGAACTTGTCAGGAACTCTTTTTCAACAAGTTCCATGGATTCTGACTTTGCAACCATATCCGCTCCAAGCGCCACTTCCACAACAGTATGGAATCCCAACTTTTTAATTCCGGCAACAATCTGTCCGACGCTAGCATAGCTGAACTGACTGTATATAGCTGGAGCAATAATTGCGAAAACCTTCGAACCATCTCCTCCCTGACTTTTCTTGATCAAGTCAATAACATTCAAAATATATGATTTATCTGAAATCGCACCAAATGGGCATTGATAAACACAAGCACCACAAGAGATACACTTGTCATAATTGATTGCAGCAGAATTATTCTCATTTATTGAAATCGCATTGATCTTGCAGGCAACCTGACATGGACGCTTTCTATTTGCGATAGCGGAAAAAGGACAGACCTTCGCGCACTGACCACATTCAACACATTTCGTCTTATCAATATGTGCCACATGATTATGGTCAAATGAAATCGCTCCCCTAGGGCATACGCTCTCACATCTATGAGCAAGACATCCTCGGCAGGAATCTGTAACCTCATATCCTGCGGCAGGGCACTCATCGCATGCAATATCTATAACTTCAATTATGTTACTATTCTCAACCTTTCCTCCCATAGCCAGCTTAACGCGTTCGCCAACTATTGCACGCTCTTTATATACGCAACATCTCATTGTAGGCACCTTACCAGGAACAATTTCTTTTGGAATATCCAAGATGTTCTCTAGTAAAGTTCCATTCCAAGCCTGGCGTGCAACTTCTCTTAATACTTTATATTTAAGGTATTGCACTTTGGTGTCGAATTTTCTTGAATTATTCATAATAAACTCCTATTAAAAATATGATATCTTGATTCGTTTTCCCATCTTTACCAGTAATTCAGACAGATTCTGAACTAGATTCATTTTGATGTTAAAATTAATTGGAAGATCTGGATTCTGATGCGCAGGATTTATTGCTTTACCGACATAAAAATTTATATCTGTCGCTTCCTCAAAGAGTAATCTGCATATAAGTGAGGCTCCGTCTGTTCCATAACCCCATTGTTCGAAAAATTCATTCTTTTCAAGATAATCACGAGCATTTTCAACAACCTTGTTCATAGTGATAACACCCTCAGTAACAAGATCAACACCATCAATACTTGCTATCGGAGGCATATTACTCTTATCAAATTCAAGACTGGTTATTAGCGGTTTTTTAAGCCATTTAGCCACAATAGTCGCAGTAGTTCCACCACTCACAATATGTTTACCATCTTTCGAAAAGAATAAACTCATCATCCTATTACAATCATCACGGTTAGATGGAGGGCCAAATAATATATTGACGGGCGCTCTTTTTCTAATCTTTATTACACATGCAGTTGCGTCATCACCAGGGCAATTACCATAAAGTCTGTTTACCTCTTCGATCAGCATTGTAGACAGTGTCTTAGCCGTAAAATTCCCAACAGACATGGTACACATATATTGTGAGATATCTTTCATCTCCCAGCCAAAGTTATAACTCAACCCTATGCCTGCATGTGGACAGCCGTCACTCATCGCAACAATAGTATCCCCTTCAAGAAGATTGATCGTCGTTTTGAATATAGTCTTGTCACCAATATGCATTTCAATTTCTGGATAGTTAAATGGTTTCCCATCCCTTATAAAAAGAATCTTTGGATTATCATATTGAATAATCTCCACCATCTCACTATTGATAATTCTTATTATCGTGAAGGTTGAATATGCAACTTCACGAACCTTACATACAGGAAGTGTTGCAGCAATAGTTGCTACACAATCTTCAATTGACATACCCGCTGCCATCATTGTTGAAATGATCTTCGAGGTAAGCGTCGATAGTATACTGGCTTTAACACCGCTTCCCATTCCATCCGCCAGTACTATAACTTTAGAATCTTCTGATTGTTCAACTATGTCGATATGATCTCCACATAGATTTTCTCCAAAATGATTAATACTTAAATATCCAATATCCGCACATAAATCATTCATCCGATATAGACTCCTTCAATTTCGTAAGTGCAATCTTTGTTTCAGCTGCAGTTTCCCCCAAAAGCGAAGCAATCTCCTGTACAATTCGCATCTGTTTATCTACTACCTTATCTGCGATTTCTATCGTCTGCTGACTAATCTCATCTTTTCTCTTATGCTCTTTTTCCTCTTCAGTAACATCCGTCATGATACATATAAGTATCTTTCTATCGGAATCACGAACTATTGTCTGTTCCACATATTTACCATATTCCGCAAGATAAGTTCTCTCATCGTAAACATAGCTAGAACCCTGCTGAATCTTTATAAAAAGTTTTGGATCAAGTACTCTGACAATCGGTTCACCAATTATATCTGACTGACTTGGAATATTTAATATCTTACAAGCCGCAGTATTGATTAGCTGTACTTCCAGATCATCATTAAGAGCTATTATTCCATTTGGAGTATTCTTGATAATGGCATCGGAAAAACTTTCAGCCTTTTCCTTGAGATAAGGAAGACACATGGATATATCCGCCTTCCCCTGAAAGATAGCTACCGCTTTATCCCTGCAAGTGTTATATCCACAAGAACCACAATTAAGTTCATCACACTTTCTTGTTTTACCCATCTGTTTCATTATCTGATTTATCTCGTAATCAAGTGGATATATATTCTTCTTCTCGATTGGTTCTAAGAATTTCTTCAGCTCAGTTACATCCGGCTGATCAATATCGAAATCTTCACTCCCTGCATAACTAGATACTGCCAGATAATCGCTAACAGGATTTCTTCGATAGCTTATATTTCCATTCTGACTATTATGCTTTCTTTCCATGACAGGTCCGCCAACACAGCTGCCTGCACAGGCTGACATCTCGATAAAGCATTTATGTATCTTTCCTTCCGAAATGTCCATTAACGCATCTATACAGTTCTCAACTCCATCTATCGCCAGATAGTCGTAGTCACTATTCTTCTGTGTCATGGTTTTAAGGATTCCACCTGTTGTTGGGAAGAATCTTGCAAGGCTCTCTTTCTCGGAGTCAGAAGTTTGTTCAACTTCTACCTCCTCTTTCTTAAACCACTCGCTTAGTTCCTCAAATGTGAGAGCTGCTTCAACATAATTTTTATAATGTTCTACCTCATCCTTTTTAGAAACACATGGACCGATAAAAACAACCTTTGCATCCGGATATCTTTTCTTTATACTAGCTGCATGAGCCTGCATAGGCGAAATGACATCTGCAAGATATGTAAGACAATTTGGATAATATTTCTGAATTAAGAGATTAACAGAATGGCAGCAGGAAGAAATGATAACATCTCTATTTTCCTCATTAAGAATTCTTTCGTATTCTTTTTTCACTATAGTTGCGCCTAGTGCAGTTTCCTCTGCATCTGTAAATCCAATCTTTTGAAGAGCTTTTCTAAATGATGCTATTCCTACTCCCGGATAGTTTGCTACAAATGAAGGAGCAACGCTTGCTATTACTGGTGTTTGTCCCTGCATAAGCACCTTAACTTTTTCAGTTTCATCAACTATCTGCTTAGCATTCTGAGGACATACCACAAAGCATCTTCCGCATAGGATACATTCATCATTTATAATGTGTGCCTGATTTCCGGAAAATCGAATGGACTTAACCGGACAATTACGAATGCACTTGTAACAATTCTTACAATTTGATTTTTTTAAAGTTAGGCAATTTTGCATTTAATCTCCTTTTCGAAAAAGCTTTCTGCACTCTCTGGTGATACAGAAAAGAATTTATCATCAACAGTTACACAAACTCCCTCTTGACAATGTCCCATGCAAAATGTTCCAACCAACTCAACATCGTCAGATAATTCATATCTGCTTATAAGTTCCTGAAATCTCTCGATCACACGCCTTGATCCTTTTAAATGGCATGATGATCCAATACAAATTGTTACTTTCATTTAATAAACTCCTTATTTTATAAATGTTATTCCTGATTAATATTATGTTTTATAATCGTTTTTTATTTGTTTTTGGTTCTCATATTTTTATTCAGCTTTTTTATTCAGCCTTATATTCAACTTTTATTCAGCCATAAGAGAACTTTTCTTATATATTTCCATTAGCTTTGTTCTTCTCTCACGATTTGCACCAACAGTGTTTGAAACCGCTATAATTGGAATCCACTTGTTGATTTTCTCACGGTTGATATTCATTTTATTGCACATGGAATCTAAATATTTTTCTGCAATTTCCTCGTCCATATCCACTATGAATTCCAGATATGTATTAGCTATATCCGCAAGCATATTTCCTCTGCTAACTCGTGACCAATCGATGATATATGCTGTATCATCTTCCGAAACAATAATATTTGTAGGATTAAAATCCCCATGGCATATATTGTCTCTCTGTGGCAAATCATATAGTCTGGCATGGAGATCATACCTTAATGTTGCTGCCAACTTCGAATCACTAATTTTTGTATTAAGCCTATCTGTAAGCCTGTCCAAATATTTGCATTTCCTCGTTATGATATCCATATGAATGTCAGTAAATCTATCCATATAATCATCCAACTTCTCCGGGCTCTCTTTCATCTTCATGGCAAGAGTTTTTCCCTTAACATACTCAGTTGTTATAGCCCATTTTCCATCAATCTTTTTCACTTCCATAAGTTCCGGAACAACCATTCCCGACTCTTCCATCATCGCCAGGTTCTGGGCTTCGGATAGTATTTCGGACTTTTTAAACCCCTCATTAAACACCTTTATACATACTTCACCATTACGGTATACTGTCTTTGTATTTCTTACAGCAATAACTCTGTCAAATGTCATATTAATCCTCATTTCTCAGTGTGATATCTATATCTGGTTCTTCATTTCTTAACATGCAAGTCTTTAAAAATGAAAGCGATAGAGCAAGATTTTCATTTTTTACGATCACATTATCCGGAATAAC